>DATIFD010000135.1:0-3087 GCA_035455385.1 Burkholderiaceae bacterium | reverse complement strand
CATCGCTTCTCGGCACCGGCAGGCAGCGGCTCGTCGGGCTTGCCGCGCAGGATCGTTTCGGGATGGCGCTGCAGGTAGTCGGCGAGCACGCGCAACGCCTGCGCGGCGCGCTGCAGCTCGGCCAGTGCCTGATTGGCGTTGCGCTGCAGCGGCGACTGTGCGTCGGTGATGTTGGTCTCGGCGCTGCGCAACGTCGCCTGCGCGCTGGCCATCGCCTGGTTGGCGCTGGCGAGCGCCTGCCGCATCTCGGCCATCGCGGCCTTCGCCTCCGGGGTCAGCTGCTTGAGCGTGGTGTCCGCACTGGCCAGCGTGCTCTGCAGCGACGCGGTGGCCTGGCTCGCCGCCTTCAGCGCCTCCTGAAGATCGCTGCCGATCTCGTCGAAGCGCACCCGCGACATCCGCGCCACGATTTCGGCCAGCTGCGGCTGCACGTCGGCCAGCGCGCTCGGCACCGTGGGCAGCGTCGGCACCGCGGCTGCGACGTCGAACGGGGCCGGCACCGGCTTGGGCATGAATTCCAGCGCGATGTACAGGCTGCCGGTCAACAGGCTGCCGGTGCGCACCTGCGCCCGCAACCCCTGCTCGACCAGCTTCTTCAGCATCGTGCGATCGCCGTTGGCGGCATCGGCCGCCACGAAGCGCTCACGCATTGCGCCCAACCGCCGCGGATAGACGTCGGCCAGCACCTCGACCGGCAGCCCCTTGGTACTGGCGTTGGGCTGCAAGGACACGCTGCGCACGGTGCCGAACTCCACGCCCAGCAGATCGATCGGCGCGCCGCTGACCATGCCGCGCAGCGACTGCTTGAACACCATGCGCACGCGCATCGGCTCGCCGTCGTCGGGCGCCAGCGCCTGCTGCCGCCGGTCGTACAGCCTGAAGCGGTGCCCGCTGTCGGCGGCCGCCGCGGCCGCCGCGTCGGGCGGCGCCGCGAAGGCGATGCCGCCGGCGATCACCGAGGCCAGCGACTGCGTGTTCAGCTGCATGCCGCTCGCATTGAGCTGCAGCTCGATGCCGCTGGCGTTCCAGAAACGCGTGTCCAGCGTCACCAGGTTCTCGTAGGGCGACTCGACGAACACTTGGATGTCCAGCGAGCGACCGTTGGCCGCCAGCGTGTAGCCGACGACGCGGCCGACGCGCACGTGGCGGTGGTAGATCGGCGAGCCGACGTCGAGCGACCCCAGGTCGTCGGCCTGCAGCACGAAGCTGCGGCCGGGCTCGCCGCGCAACACGAGCGGCGCCTGGTCGAGGCCGAGAAACTCGTAGCGCGTCTCGTCCGACGCGCCGGCATCGACGGCGATGTACGGCCCCGACAGCAGCGTGCCGAGGCCGCTGACGCCGGCGGTGCCGACGCGCGGCCGCACCACCCAGAACCGCGTGTCTTCGACCGCCAGCGAACGCATGCTGCGCTCGAGCGACGCGGTGACCAGCACGCGGTCGCGACTGGGCCCGAGCGAGACGTTCTTGACGCGGCCGACCACCACCTCCTTGTAGCGCACCTCGGTGCGCCCCGGCTCGATGCCCTCGCCGCTGCGGAACTCGACCGTGATCTCGGGGCCCGCCTGCAGCAGCGAGCGCACCACCAGCACCGCGCCGACCACCAGCGCGACGATCGGCACGATCCACACCAGCGACAGGTGCAGCCGGTTCTGGCGTGCCAGCACCGGCTCGGGCAGCGCGGGCTGCGGCGACCCGGTGTCAGCCATGCGCGTCGTCCCGTGGCCAGATCAGGCGCGGGTCGAAGCTCGCCGACGCCAGCATCGTCGCCACCACCACCGCGCCAAAGGCGAGCAGGCCCGCCTCGGGCTGCACGCTGGCGATGACGCCGAAATGCACCATGCCCACCAGCAGCACCACCACGAACACGTCCAGCATCGACCAATGCCCCACGGTCTCGACCAAGCGATACAGCCCGGCGCGGTCGCGCTGCCGCCAGCGCGAGCGGCGTTGCGCGGTGTAGGCCAGCACCGTCAGCGCCGCGATCTTCAGCAACGGCACGGCAATGCTGGCGATGAACACGATGATCGCCAATTCGCGCGAACCCGTTGCCCACAGCTCGATGATGCCGCCGACGATCGTGTGGCTCTCGCGGCCGAGCACGCTGGCGGTGGTCATCACCGGCAGCAGGTTGGCCGGCAGGTACAGCAGGATCGCGGTTACCAGCCAGGCGATCGTGCGTTGCACGCTCTGTGGCTTGCGCAGATGCAGCGCGTGGCCGCAACGCGGGCAGCGCCATGGGCCCTGCTCGCCGCCCGGCGCGCGCAGCACCAGCGCGCACACCTCGCAGCCGATGACGCCGAGGTCGGCAGCGACCGGATAGACGTGCGGGCTGGCGGGCGGGTTCACCGGCGCCTCTTCCTCGGCACGGCCTGCGCCCACAACGCCTGCAGGCCCGCCGCGTGAATCGCCGTCAGCAGCACCGTCAGCGCCATGTAGGCGAAGATGCCGGCGCCGAGGATGACGTGCGTCACGCCGGCCGAGCGCACCACGGCGATCAGCACGCCGAGCATGAACACCTCGACCATGCTCCAGCGCAGCACCCAGCGCAGCAGCCGCATCACCGGCGCCAGCAGCGCCACCGGCCGGCGCAGCACCAGCGGCACCAGCACCCACAGCCGCAGCGCGATCACCAGCAGCGGGAACACGAACGCGGTGAAGAGGCTGAGCAGCGCCACCAGGTGCGCCCCGGTGCGCCAGGTCTCGCGCGTGGCCGCGAGCAACGTGGCCTCGCTGTGGATGCCCTGCAGCTCGAGTGTCACGATCGGCGACAGGCTCCCGATCAGGAACACCGCCAGCGCACCGAGCGTGAGCGCCAGCTGCCCGTCGAGCGGCAGGCCGTGCCCGCGCGCCAGTACCGCGCCGCAGCGGCGGCAGCGCAGCAGGTCGTCGCGGCCCACGGCGCGCGCCGGATAGGCGGCGTCGCACTCCTCGCACAGCAGGTACGCGCCCAGCGGCGCGGTCACCGGCACGGGCTCGGGCAGCGGCGTGGCGGTCACTGAGCATCCTCCGCGCTGCGCACTCCGGCACTTGCCCTGAAAGCGGCCTCAAGGCTCATGCCGATCGGCTCGGTGCGTCGGCCGTCGCGGA
>DATIFD010000134.1:0-6413 GCA_035455385.1 Burkholderiaceae bacterium | reverse complement strand
GGTGCCCGTGGCCACCGAGCCGGCCGCACCGCCGCCGGCCACGGCGGCACGCGACAGCGCCGCGGCGCAAGCCCCAGTGAGCGTGGCAACTGTCACGCACAATCCGCGCGAGCGCTGCGCGGGCCGCCACCTGATCGCGATGCATCGCTGCTTGGTGCGCGAATGCGAGAAGCCCGAGTACGCGGCACACCGCGAATGCCAGCGTGTGCGCGACATCGAGGCCAACGCGCGCGCAATCCTCGACAACAACTGATCGCGACCCGCGGGTCGCATCGGCGACAACGCAGGTTCCACCCGATGCGTCGCGACAGCGCATCGGGTACACCTGCGCAATCGCCGTACCCGCAGTTCCCGTTCGATGTCGATCAACCTTGCCCAACCCCATCACGCCATCTGGCCGACGCGCTTGCCGCGCGAACTCGTACTGCCGGAAACCTCGCTGTGGTTCAACACCGAAGTCACGGCCAAGCGCTACCCGAACAAGGCGGCCTATCTCTTCTGCGGTCGGGCGCTGACGTTCTCCGAGCTGCACCGGCAGGCGCTGGCGCTGGCCGGCTGGCTGCAGGCCAAGGGCGTGCGCCGCGGCGACCGCGTGATCGTGTTCATGCAGAACTGCCCGCAGTTTCCGGTCGCGGTGCAGGCCATCCTGCGCGCCGATGCGGTGGTGGTGCCGGTCAACCCGATGAACAAGGCCGACGAGTTCGGTCACTACATCAGCGACTCCGGCGCGCGCATCGCGATCACCACCGCCGACCTCGCCGGCATCGTCGCACAGGCCGATGCGCAACTGAGCGCGTCGCAGAGGCTGCGCGAGCTGCTGGTCACGCACTTCACCGACGCGATGCCGGATGTGCTCGATCCCGCCGAGGAGCCGAGCGCGCCGATCCTGCAGTGGCTGCGTGCCCGGCCGGAGCTGCCGCCGGGCAGCACGCCGTGGCTCGACGCGATCGCCGCCGGCCACGCACCGGGCGAGCACGCGAGCGGGCCCGACGACATGGCGGTGCTGCCGTACACCTCGGGCACCACCGGGCTGCCCAAGGGCTGCATCCACACGCACCGCACGATCATGCACAACGTGGTCGGCGGCGGGCAGTGGGGCCACTCGTTCGCCGAGACGGTGACGCTGGGCGTGGTGCCGATGTTCCACATCACCGGCTTCGTCTACTACGCGCTCGGGCCGATGGCCAGCGGCGCCACCGCGGTGCTGATGCCGCGCTGGGATCGCGAGCTGGCGGCGCGCTTGATCGCCCGCTACCGGGTGTCGCACTGGACGTGCATCCCGACGATGATCATCGACCTGTTCGCCAGCCCCAACGTCGCCGGCTTCGACCTGAGGTGCCTGCGCTTCGTCTCCGGTGGCGGCGCCGCGATGCCGCAGGCGGTGGCCGAGCGGCTGAAGCGCGAGTTCAACATCACGTTCGCCGAGGGCTACGGCCTCACCGAGACCGCGGCACCGACGCACGCCAACCTGCCCGAGCGCGCCAAGCTGCAGTGCCTGGGCATTCCGATCTTCGGCGTCGACTCGCGCATCATCGACCCCGACACGCTGCAGGAGCTGCCGGTCGGCGAGACCGGCGAGATCGTCAGCGAGGGCCCGATGATCTTCAAGGGCTACTGGGGCCATCCCGAGGCGACCCGGGCCGCGTTCATCGAGATCGACGGCAAGTCGTTCTTCCGCACCGGCGACCTCGGCCACATGGACGAGGAGGGCTACTTCTTCATCACCGACCGCCTCAAGCGGATGATCAACGCCAGTGGCTTCAAGGTGTGGCCGGCCGAAGTGGAGGCGCTGCTGTATCGCCACCCGGCGGTGCAGGAGGCGTGCATCATCGCGTCGAAGGACGCCTACCGCGGCGAGACCGTGAAGGCCGTGGTCGTGCTGCGCGCCGAGGCCAAGGGCAAGACGACCGCCGACGACATCATCGGCTGGGCGCGCGAGCACATGGCCGCCTACAAGGTGCCGAAGGTGGTGCAGTTCGCCGACGCGCTGCCCAAGTCGGGCTCGGGCAAGGTGATGTGGCGCCTGCTGCAGGAGCAGGAGAACACCGCCAACGCGTGAGCCGCGGGCGCTAGAAGCCCGACCCCGGCTGCTGCAGGAACGCGAGTTCTTCGGCCGTGCTGGCGCGGCCAAGCGCGGCATTGCGGTGCGGGAAACGGCCGAAGCGCTCGATGATCTCGTGATGGCGCTGCGCCCAGTGCAGCACGCCGGCGAGCGCGGGCTCGTCGCGCTCGAGCTGCGCAAACAAACGCAGCGCCTCGCGCTGCATGGCCAGGTCCTCCGCGTGTTCGAACGGCAGGTATGTGAATTGCCGCTGCACACCGGTGAGCGCGCGATCGTCGCCGGCAGCCACCATCGCCTGCGCGGCGGCCAGCGCGCGCGCGTCGCCCGCGAAGGCCCGTGCGCGACCGCGGAACACGTTGCGCGGGAACTGGTCGAGCACGACGATCTGCGCCAGCGCGCCGGCCGGTGTGGCCGCCCAATGCGCCAGCGAGCCGGCGAGCGCCTGCTCGATCTGATCGCCGAAGCGCCGACCGCACTCGGCGTCGAACGCCGGGTCCTTGGTGAACCACCGCTCGCGCGGCGAGCGGTGCAGCGGGTCGTCCGGCGCGCCGAACCAGAAGTCGAGCACCGCCTGGGCGCGCGGGTCGATCACGATGCCGCCACCAGATCCTGCTGCTCGGGGTGGCGGCGCAGGTAGGCGCGCACGTAGCTGCACGCCGGCCGCACCTTCAAGCCCCGGGCGCGCGCATGGTCGAGCGCGGCGCGCACGACGCGGGCGGCCAGACCGCGGCCCTGCAGCGGCGGCGGCGTTTCGGTGTGGGTGATCCACATCACGCCGTCGACCAGGTGGTACTGCGCGAACGACACCTGGCCCTGCACGCGCAGCTCGAAGCGCGATGCAGCCTCGTCGTGCAGCACCTCGGATGTCTCGTCCATCACCGGTTCACCGTTTGAGCTGCTGCCACAGGAAGCTGAACTCCAGCGCCATCATGTCGGCGCGCTGCGCATTGTCGGCGGCGGCGCCGTGGCCGCCTTCGATGTTCTCGTAGTACAGCAGGTCGTGTCCCTGCTCGAGCATGCGGGCGGCCATCTTGCGCGCATGCCCGGGGTGCACGCGGTCGTCGCGCGTGCTGGTGATGAACAGCACGCGCGGCAGCTGCTGCGCCTTGCGCACGTTCTGGTAAGGGCTGTAGGCACGGATCCAGCCCCACTGCTCGGGCTTGTCGGGATCGCCGTACTCGGCCATCCACGAGGCGCCGGCGAGCAGCTTGTGGTAGCGGCGCATGTCGAGCAGCGGCACCTGGCAGACGACGGCGTTGAACAGCTCGGGGCGCTGCAGCATCACGGCGCCGACCAGCAGGCCGCCGTTGCTGCCGCCCTCGATGCCCAGATGGCGCGCGTCGGTGATGCCGCGGGCGAGCACGTCCTCGGCGACCGCGATGAAGTCGTCGTAGCTGCGCTGCTTGTTGGCCAGCACGGCAGCCTGGTGCCAGGCCGGGCCGAACTCGCCGCCGCCGCGGATGTTGGCCACCACCAGCACGCCGCCCTTGTCGTACCAGCCGCGGCCGAAGCCGCCCGAGTAGAACGGCACCTGCGACACCTCGAAGCCGCCGTAGCCGTACAGCAGCGTCGGGTTGCCGCCGTCGGCCTTGGCACCGCGCGGCCACACCACGAAGTACGGCACGCGGGTGCCGTCCTTCGATTGGGCTGCCAGCTGCTCCACGCGCAGGCCGGTGGCGTCGAAGAAGGGTGGGCGCGTCTTCACCGTGTCGCGCCGATCGGTGCCGGTGCCGGCCAGCATCAGCGAGTCGGGCGTCAGGAAATCGCTGTACTGCAGCCAGTAGGCCTCGGCGAGCTCGTCGTGCTCGATCATCGGATCGTGCAGCGCCGCCACCGCGATCGTGCCCGGGTGCGGCGCTTCGACGTCGCGGCTGCGCCAGCGGCCGTCGTCGAGGCGCCACTCCTGCAGCCGGCTGGCGACGTTGTCGAGGATGTTGACCAGCACCGATGAGCGGGTGGTCGTGAAACCGGCCAGCGAGCGCGTCGGCGTCGGCTCGAACAGGCGCACGAACCGGCGCCTGCCGGCCAGGTAGTCGGCCGCCGGCATCAGCAGCAGCGAGCCGCGGCGATAGGAGGCGCCGTCGACCGTCCAGTCGCTGCGCAATTCGATCAGCACCTGATCGCGCCAGAACGACAGCTGCGCGTCGCCCGGCTTGTCGATCGGCTGCGCACGCCCGTCCCGCAGCAGCGCCAGCTCGCTGTTGTAGAAGTCGACCTGGCGGCCCAGCACGACGCGCTCGTAGCCCGGCGTCAGGTCGACCGCGAAGCCGGCGGCGACGTCTTGGGCCCGCGCCTCGAACAGGGTGCGCGCCTGCGCCAGCGACTGGCCACGGCGCCATTGCCTGACGATGCGCGGATAGCCCGAGTCGGTGAGCGAGCCCTGGCCGAGGTCGGTGGCCACCAGCACGGTGTCGGCGTCGAGCCAGTCGATGCTGCTCTTGGCCTCGGGCAGCACGAAGGCGTCGTCGGCGACGAAGCGGCGCGCCGTCATGTCGTACTCGCGCACCACGTGCGCATCGGCGCCGCCACGCGAGAGCATCACCAGGCAGCGGCTGTCGGCCGGACGCAGGCACTGCGCGCCCGCCCACACCCAGTTGACCTTCTCGTCGCGGCCGAGCGCGTCGACGTCGAGCAGCACGTCCCACGCGGGCTGCGGCTTGCGGTACTCGGTCAGCGTGGTGCGCCGCCACAGGCCGCGCGGGTGCTCGGCATCCTGCCAGAAGTTGTACAGCCAGGGACCGCGGCGCACGACGGCGGGAATGCGCTCGCGCGAATCGAGCACTTCGCGGATGCGGGTGCGCGTGACGCCGAAATCGGCCCACGCCTCGAGCGCCTTGCGCGACTGCGCATTGCGCTCGCGCACCCAGGCCAGCGCGCGCTGGCCGTGGACGTCTTCGAGCCAGAGATAGGGGTCGTCGTCGGGGGTTGCGGCCATGCTCGGGGTGCTCAACGCCACCAGCAGGGTCAACGCCCACGGCAGCAGGCGCGCGGCACGCGCGCGCCGTGCGAGGGTAGCAAAAGCCGGCATTGCCGCGATGCGCACAGGGCCACGGCCGCCGGCAACGCCCGATGATCCATGTGGCGTCCCCATTCCAAGCGGGGATTCTGGCTCTATCCGCGAAGGCTGCGATGGCATCATCGCATCGTCACCGTCGGGCCCGAAGCGGCCTGGAGAGCGATCGTTGGATGCCCCCCTCAATCCGCTGTTGGCGCCGTGGGATGCGCCGTTCGGCCTGCCGCCGTTCGACCTGGTGCGCCCCGAGCACTTCATGCCCGCGTTCGAGCGCGCCATGCGCGAGCACCGCGACGAGCTGGCGCGAATCGCCGCGCAACCCGACGCGCCGACGTTCGACAACACGCTGGTGGCGTTCGACGCATCGGGACGTCTGCTGTCGCGCGTCGAAGGGCTGTTCTACGACCTGGCGGCCTCGGCCACCAACGATGCGCTGCAGGCCGTGCAGCGCGACATGGCCGCGCCGCTGGCGGCGCACTGGAGCAGCGTCTACATGGACGCGGCGCTGTTCGAGCGCGTCGACGCGCTGCACGCGCGCCGCGACGGGCTCGCGCTGAGCGCGGAGCAACGGCGGCTGCTCGAGCGGGTGCACCTCGACTTCGTTCGCGCCGGCGCAAGGCTGCAGGGCCAAGCCCGACAACGCTACGCGCAGCTGATGCAGCGGCTGGCCGAACTGACGACCACCTTCGCGCAGAACGTGCTGCACGACGAGGCGAGTTATGCGCTGCCGCTGCTCGGCGAGGTCGACCTCGCCGGCCTGCCGGAGTTCCTGCGCGCCGCGGCGCAGCAGGCGGCGCGCGAGCGTGGCCTCGACTGCGGCCATGCGATCACGCTGGCGCGCTCGCTGATCGTGCCGTTCCTCACCTTCTCGCCGCGGCGCGATCTGCGCGAGCAGGCGTGGCGGGCGTGGGTGTCGCGCGGCGAGCATGCCGGCGCGCACGACAACCGGCCGGTCGCGCGCGAGATCCTGGCACTGCGGCGCGAGCAGGCGGCGCTGCACGGCTACGCCAGCTATGCCGACTATGCGCTGGCCGACACGATGGCGCGCACGCAGGCGCCGGTGTGGTCGCTGCTCGACCAGGTGTGGGACAAGGCTGTACCGGCGCTGGCGCGCGAGCAGCAGCAGCTCGAGGCCGCCCGCGGCGCCCACGCTGCGCACGATGGGTCGCTCGAGCCGTGGGATTGGCGCTACTGGGCCGAGCAGGTGCGCCGCGAACGCTACGCGCTCGACGACGCCGAGCTCAAGCCCTACTTTGCGCTGCCGGCGATGGTGCAGGCCGCGTTCGACTGCGCGCAGCGGCTGTTCGGCCTGCGCTTCACGCCGCGCGAGGACATCGG
>DATIFD010000133.1:0-4571 GCA_035455385.1 Burkholderiaceae bacterium | reverse complement strand
TGCAATCACCACGTACATCATCCAACCCTGCGTGACGAGCCCGAAGCCGAGCTGCATCGCCGCGCCGACCAGCAAGCCGAAGATCGCCAGCTGCCGCGGCTGAAAACGCGCCAGCAGCGGCTTGAGCAGCACGCCCTGGCTGAATGCCGACACCACACCGACGGCGAACAGCGACCAGCCCACCTGGCCCGGGCCCCAGCCGAACTTGAACTTCGTGTACAGCACCCAGGTCATGTGCAGCATGAACTGCGCGAGGCTGGCCAACGCGATCACCCACACCAGGGAGCCCACGCCGCGCAGTGCGCTCAGGCCCTTGAGCGCCGCCACCGGGTTGGCGCGCCGCCAGTCGAATGCCCGCCGGCGCTCCTTGGGCAGCGACTCGGGCAGCACGAAGAAGCCGTAGCACCAGTTGAGCAGTGCCAGGCAGCCGGCGACGACGAAGGGCAAGCGCACGTCGACATCGCCGAGCACGCCACCGATCACCGGCCCGAGGATGAAGCCGACACCGAACATCGCACCGATCAGGCCGAAGCGACGCGCCCGCTCCTGCGGCGGACTGATGTCGGCGACGTACGCGTTGGCGATCGAGACGTTGCTCTGCATCGCGCCGGAGAACATGCGAACCGCCACCAGCATCCACAGCGCGGTGGCCGCCGCGGTGACGAAGAAGCTCAGCGCGAGGCCGGCAAATCCCAGCAGCAGCACGGGCCGGCGGCCGAAGCGGTCGGACAACGCGCCGAGGATCGGCGAGCTGATGAAATTGGCGATGCCGAAGGTCAGCGTCACCGCCAGGAACGCCATCGTCTGCTCGTCGTTGCTGTGCGTGAACCGGCCGACGAGGTGCGGCAGCACCGGCACCATCAGGCCGATGCTGATCATGTCGATCAGCACCGCCGCCAGGATGAACGGCATCGCCGGCGTCCGTCGTGCGCGCGCTTGGCCGGCCCCGGGCTCTTCCCCGGATGGGTGCGCCCCGCCCTGCGGCGGCCCGGCACCCGGCCCGCTCTCGCTAACTCGCATCGCGTCGGCTCATTCCATCCGGTAGTTGGGCGCTTCCTTCGTGATCTGCACGTCGTGCACGTGGCTCTCGCGCGCACCGGCCGTCGTGATCTCGACGAACTCGGCCTTGCGCTGCATCTCTTCGATGGTCGCGCAGCCGCAGTAGTGCATCGACGCGCGCAGGCCACCTGCGAGCTGGAAGATCACCGTGACGACCGAACCCTTGTATGGCACCTGGCCCTCGATGCCCTCGGGCACCAGCTTGGCGGTGTTGGGGTTGTTGGCGTTGTCTTCCTGGAAGTAGCGGTCGGCACTGCCCTGCTGCATCGCCCCGAGCGAACCCATGCCGCGATAGCTCTTGTAGGTGCGCCCCTGGTAGAGGATGGTCTCGCCGGGCGCCTCTTCGGTGCCTGCGAACATGCTGCCCATCATCACGCAGTCGGCACCCGCGGCGATCGCCTTGGCCAGGTCGCCGGAGTAGCGGATGCCACCGTCGGCGATCATCGGCACGCCGCTGCCGCGAATCGCCTTGCCAACCGACTCGATCGCGAAGATCTGCGGCACGCCCACCCCGGTGACGATGCGCGTCGTGCAGATGGAACCCGGCCCGATGCCGACCTTCACCGCGTCGGCACCCGCCTCGACCAGTGCCTGTGCGGCGGCCCCAGTGGCGATGTTGCCGCCGATGACGTCGACCTTCGGGTAGTGGCGCTTGACCCAGCGCACGCGATCGACGACGCCGGCGCTGTGGCCGTGCGCGGTGTCGACGACGATGGCGTCGACACCGGCCTTGACCAGCTGCTCGACGCGCTCTTCGGTGCCCTCGCCGACGCCGATCGCGGCGCCCACGCGCAGCTTGCCCTGCGCGTCGCGCGCGGCGTTCGGGAAGTCGGTCTGCTTGGTGATGTCCTTCACCGTCATCAAGCCGCGCAGCTCGAAGGCCTCGTTGACCACCAGCACGCGCTCGAGCTTGTGCTGGTGCATCAGCGCCTTGCCGTCGTCGATGCTGGCGCCCTCGCGCACGGTGACCAGCCGCTCGCGCGGTGTCATGATCTCGCGCACCGGCGCGTCCATGCGCGTCTCGAAACGCAGGTCGCGCCCAGTGACGATGCCCACCACTGTCTTGCCCTGCAGCACCGGGAAGCCCGAGATGCCGTGCTGCTTGGACAGCGCGATCACCTCGCGCACCGGCAGATCCGGCGAGATCGTGATCGGATCGCGCAACACGCCCGACTCATACCGCTTGACGCGTGCCACCTCGGCCGCCTGGGCCTTCGGCGGCAGATTCTTGTGCACGATGCCGATGCCACCTTCCTGCGCGATGGCGATCGCCAGCCGGGCCTCGGTCACGGTGTCCATCGCGGCGGACACCAGCGGCAGGTTCAGGTTGATGTTGCGCGACAGCCGGGTGCCGAGGCTCGTGTCGCGCGGCAGCACCTGTGAGAACGCCGGCAGCAGCAACACGTCGTCGAAGGTGAGCGCTTTGCCGAGAAGGCGCATGAGAATCGCTCCGGACGCAAAAGCGAATTATACGGACCGCCCCTGTGCGGTTTTGCCCACACGCCCTGGCCCTTCACCGAGTGGCGCGGCGTGCAGCGCGCGAGGGCGCCGCTACACTGCTGTGCGCCGGCCGCGAAGGGTCGGGAGTTCGGAGTGCGCGATGCGCTTGCATGTGTGGTTGAGCATCGGAGTCAGTCTGTGGGTGGCCACGCTGCCGGCGGCTGCGCAGTGGAAGTGGAAGGACTCGCGCGGCCAGGTGGTGATCAGCGACGTGCCGCCGCCACGCGAGATCCCCGAGCGCGACGTGCTGCAGAAGCCGACTCTCGTGTTGCAGCGACAGGCGGCGCCGCAGGTGTCGGCGGCCAGCGCCCCGAACGCCGACGCGGCTGCCAAGCCGAAGGTCGATGCCGAGCTCGAAGCGCGCCGCAAGAAGGCCGAGGCCGAGCAGCAGGCCAAGCAGAAGGCCGACGAGCAGAAGATCGCCGCCGTGCGCGCCGACAACTGCAAGCGCGCCAGGCACTACGCCGAGACGTTGAACTCCGGCATCCGCATGACCCGCCTCAACGAGAAGGGCGAGCAGGAGTACCTCGACGACAGCCAGCGCGCCGCCGAGATGCAGCGCGCCCGTCAGACGATCGAAAGCGAGTGCCGCTGAGCGATCAACGCGCCTTGCGGCGCACGCCGTCGCGCCGGTAGCGCTGGCGTCTGGCTTCTTTCGGATCGACCTGCAGGCCGCGCGTCAGCTCGACGCGGTCGCCGTCGCGCAGCGGCGTCTCGAGCGCCGCGGCGCGGCCCCAGATGCCCGCCTGCAATGCGTCGGCCTGGTCGGCGGCGAGGCCATCGAGCAGGCGGCTCTCGCGCAGCGCGTCGGCCAGCGTGCTGCCGGCGCGCAGGCGCAGCGACACCTGGCGCACGTCGTGCGGCGCGGCCGCATACACCACCTCGACGGCCACCTCAGCGCTCGCCATACACGGCCTGTGCGCGCTGCACGAATCGGTCGACCAGCGTGTCGGCCACCTTGTCGAACACCGGGCTCAACACCGTCTCGAGCGGTCGGCTGGCGAAGGCGTAGTCGAGCTCGAACTCGATGCGACAGGCCTGCTCGCTGCCGGCACTGCCGATCGGCTCGAACTGCCAGAGGCCGTCGAACTGCGAGAACGGACCATCCACCAGCCGCAGCAGCACCGAGCGCACCGGCACATTGGTGTTGCGCGTGGTGATCGCGTGGCGCACGCCGGCGAACGCCATGTGCAGCCGGGCGGTCACGGTGTCGCCGTCGCGCTGCAGCACGTCGACCCGCTCGCACCACGGCAGAAACCTGGGGTAGTGCTCGAAGTCGACCACCAGGTCGTACATCTCGCGCGGCGAGTACCACAGCAGGATCGACTTGTGCACTCGCTTCATACTATGCGGCCATTCTAGAGACGCCACGACGCATGACCGCCCCGATCGCCGAGAACCGGCGCGCCCGTTTCGACTACACGATCGAGGAGCGATTCGAGGCCGGCATCGTGCTCGAAGGCTGGGAGATCAAGGCCATCCGCGCCGGCCAGGTGCAGCTGACCGACGGCTACGTGGTGATCCGCGACGGCGAGCTGCACCTGATCGGATGCCGCATCAACGCGTTGCGATCGGCCTCCACCCACGTGCGACCGGAGGCCGACCGCACGAAGAAGCTGCTGATGCACAAGGAGGAGATCCGCCGCCTGGTCGGCAAGGTGGAGCAGCGCGGCTACACGCTGGTGCCGCTGAACCTGCACTACAAGGGTGGCCGTGTCAAAGTGGAGATCGCGCTGGCCAAGGGCAAGGCACAGCACGACAAGCGCGAGACCGAGAAGAAGCGCGATTGGGAGAGGGAAAAGGGACGCTTGATGCGACAAAAGGTCGCATCAAACCCGAAGGGTTGAGCCGCGCAGCGGCGAAGGCGGACCTTTCGCGCGAGGCGCAAGGCCGCCGTGCGCGGCCTCTTCCCCTTCCGCTGCCTTCGCTCTAGCCGGACCATGCAAACGGCGCAAAGTGGCCGTTGCGGGTGCCGGTGGAATCGTCCCAGCGGATGCCGAACAGGTTGAAGC
>DATIFD010000132.1:0-10078 GCA_035455385.1 Burkholderiaceae bacterium | reverse complement strand
GGGTGTGAGTAGAAGAAGCGCACGTACACCGGGTCGGGCGTCAGCGTCGAGGCGTTGTCCTGGTGCAGCTTGATCAGCGCGCTGGCCAGGTCGGCTCCGCTGGCCTGCGCGCACGCATAGGCATCGGCCTCGAACTCATGACGCCGCGACAGCAGCGACGCCAGCGGCGACACGAAGAAGCCGAATACCGGCAGCACCAGCGCAAACAGCAGCAGCGCCAGCGCGTCGTTGGGCGCGTTCAGGTTGGGGGTCACGCCGAGCGCGGTGTAGAACCAGGCTCGCGAGGCCAGCCAGCCGAGCAGCGCCAGGCCGGCAAGGCTCAGACCGAACATCACCACCATGCGCTTGAGCACGTGTCGGAGCTTGAAGTGGCCGAGCTCGTGCGCCAGCACGGCCTCCACCTCCGCCGGTGTGAGCGCGGCGAGCAAGGTGTCGAAGAACACCACGCGCTTGGCGGCGCCGAGCCCGGTGAAGTAGGCGTTGCCGTGCGCCGAGCGCCGGCTGCCGTCCATCACGAACAAGCCCTTGGCGGCAAAGCCGCAGCGCTGCATCAGGCCCTGCACGCGCGCTGCGAGCGTCTCGTCGCGCAACGGCTCGAACTTGTTGAACAGCGGCGCGATCAGCGTCGGGTAGATCACCAGGATCAGCAGGTTGAACGCGGCCCAGACGGCCCACGCCCACAGCCACCACCAGAAGCCGGCGATCGCCATGATCCACAGCACCAGCGCCGTCAACGGCAGGCCGAGCAGCGCCGCCACCAGCGCGCCCTTGAGCAGGTCGGCGACGAACAGCCGCCAGCCGCTGCGGTTGAAGCCGAAGCGCTGCTCGATGCGAAAGGTGCGCCACCACTCGAAAGGCAGGTCGAGCAACGCGCCGACGAGCACGAACGCGCTGAGCAGCACGAGCTGGTACGGCAGCGCGCCCCAGCGCGGCAGCACCGCATCGCGGACCCACAGGTTGAGTGCATCAAGGCCACCCAGCAGCGTCCAACCGAGCAGCAGCGCGCTACCGAACGCGGTGGTGAGCAGGCCGAAGCGCATCTTGGCCACCGTGTAGTCGGCGGCACGCTGATGGGCCAAGAGCGACACGCGCGTTGCGAACGCGATCGGCACCGCGCTGCGATGCGCCGCGACGTGGCGCACCTGGCGCGTCGCCAGCCACAGTCGCGCGGCCAGCGCCGCGAGCAGCGCCGCCGCGAACAGCCAGGTCAACGGATGGGCCGACATGAGAGCAAGTGTAGGCTGAGCCACAATGCCGCCATGAATGCCGCCGTTGAAGACCCTGCTGCCGCGCTCGCGCCAGGCGACCTGAATCTGATCTGGATCGATCTCGAGATGACCGGGCTGTCGCCCGAGCGCGACCGCATCATCGAACTGGCGGTTGTGGTCACCGATCCGCAGCTGACGATGCGCGTCGACGGCCCGGTGCTGGCCATTCACCAGAGCGATGCCACGCTCGACGCGATGGACGCCTGGAACAAGTCCACGCACGGCAAGAGCGGGCTGGTCGATCGGGTTCGCGCCTCGACGATCGACGAGGCCTCGGCCGAAGAGACTGTGATCGCCTGGCTGCGCCGCTTCGTCGGCCCGGGCAAGAGCCCGATGTGCGGCAACACGATCTGCCAGGATCGCCGCTTCCTGGCCAACCACATGCCGCGGCTGGAGGCGTTCTTCCACTACCGCAACCTCGACGTGAGCACGATCAAGGAACTGGCGCGACGCTGGAAGCCCGCGCTGCTCGACAACGTGAAGAAGAACCAGTCGCACACGGCGCTGGCCGACGTCCACGAGTCGATCGACGAACTGCTGGTCTACCGCGCCAACTGGCTCACCGCGTGAGCCGCGGCGCGGGCTCGTGCGCGCGCCGCATCGAATGTCGATGCCTGCGTGACCCGTCGGCCGGAAAGCGACGCAACGCCGGCCCGGCGCCTCAAACCACCCAGCGCGTGGCCCACGAGCGGACCGCCGCCGTCAGCCACTCCGACACCGACAGCGCCTCGATTCGCGGCAGCTCCAGCACGCGGGCGGCCTGCTGCAGCGCCGCCACCGGGTCGCTGACGTCCAGCGGGGCCGCGCCGTTCTGCTTGGACAGCTTGTGGCCGTCGATGCCCATCACCAGCGGGGTGTGCAGGTACTGCGGCTCGGGCAGTCCCATCAACCGCTGCAGGTGGATCTGCCGCGCGGTGTTGTCGGCGAGGTCTTCGCCACGCACGATGTGCGTCACGCCCTGGTAGGCATCGTCGACCACCACAGCCAGCTGGTAGGCGAAGATGCCGTCGGCGCGCTTGACGACGAAGTCGCCGACCTCGCGGGTGACGTTCTGCCGCTGCCGGCCCAGGCGGCGATCGGTCCAGCGGATCGTGATGTCCTCGCCGCCGAGCGTGGTCAGCACGCGCATCGAGCGCGCCGGCTTGCCGCGCAGACCACCGCGGCAGGTGCCGGGGTAGACGCGCTCGTCGTCGCGCTCCTGCAGGAAGCCCAGCGTCACCAGCACCTGCTCGACCTCGCGCCGGGTGCAACCGCACGGGTACACCTGACCGGCATCCGCCAGCTGCAGCAGGGCGTCTTCGTAGGCCGACACGCGCGGCGATTGCAGCAGCGGCTCCTCGTCGCTGACCAGGCCGCAGATCGCCAGCTGGCCGAGGATGATCTGGTCGGCGCCTTCCTCGTTGCGCGGCGTGTCGAGGTCTTCGATGCGCACCAGCCAACGCCCGCCGTGGGCACGGGCGTCGAGCCAGCTGGCCAGCGCGGCCACCAGCGAGCCCTCGTGCAACGGCCCGGACGGCGTGGGTGCGAAGCGGCCGACGTAGGCGCTCATGATCGATCCGCGTCGGGCGTCGGGTTGCGGTGGTGTTCGAGCAACGCCTGGCGCGTCGCCGGGCTGTCGAGCTGCCGCAGCCACCACTGCAGCGCCAGGCCCTGCGGCGCCTTGCGCGGCTGGCCGACGGCATCGGCTCGCCACGCGTAGCCCATGCGCGCGCGCCGCTCGCCGCGCTGCACCTGCTTGACCACCAGCGTGCCGTTGCGGATGTGCGCGCGCACCAGGGCTTCGGGCAGGAAGCCGCAACCCAGGCAACGCAGCTGTGCCTCGATCTTGGCCTGCATCGAGGCCACCGTCAGCACATCCTGGCCGCCGAGCAGGTTGTAGGTGGCCGGCGCCAGGCGATGCGCCGAATCGGCCACGGCGACGGCGCGGTGGCGCTGGATCTCCTCGTCGGCCAGCGGTTCGGGCATCGCCGCCAGCGGATGGTGCGGCGCCACCGCGAACACGAACGGCAGCTCGCCGAGCGGTCGCACCTCGATGCCGACCTGGCCGCCGGTGTCGCCGGTGAGCCCGATCGCGAGGTCGGCCTGGCCGGTGACGAGCGCTTCCCACACGCCGGTGAGCACCTCGGTGCGCAGACGCAGCTGCGTGCTGCCGGTGCCGCGCTGCGCATAGAAGCTTTCGACCAGTTCGAACAGCGTCAGCCGCGAGATCGCGTCGTCGGCGGCGATGGTGAGGCTCGCCTCCCAGCCGGTGGCCACGCGTTGCACGCGGTTGGCCAGCGCGTCGACCTCGCTGAGCACGCGCCGGCCGTGCTCGAGCAGCTCCTCACCGGCTGCGGTGAGCTTGGCCTGGCGCGAACTGCGATCGAACAGCAGCACGTCGAGCGCGTCCTCGAGCTGGCGCACGCTGTAGGTGAGGGCCGAGGGCACCTTGCCCAGCTCGCGGGCCGCTGCGGCAAAGCTGCCGCTGCGCGCGATGGCGTCGACCATCCCCAACGCTTCGGGCGTCAACGCGTTGCGGCGTCCGGTGCTCATCTCGGTCTTCATCATATTTGAACGACGGCTGCGAACCGCGGGGGCTTGCGCCGCTAGTAACGACTCCTACAGTTGGAGCATTCAAACGAGGGAATCGATGATCACCTTGCGCAAATCCGCCGATCGTGGCTATGCCGATCACGGCTGGCTCAAGAGCCGGCACAGCTTTTCGTTCGCCGACTACCACGACCCGGCCCACATGGGATTCGGCAACCTGCGCGTCATCAACGAAGACCGCATCGCGCCGGGCACCGGGTTCGGCACTCATGGCCACCGCGACATGGAGATCCTGAGCGTCGTGCTCGACGGCGCGCTCGCGCACCGCGACAGCATGGGCAACGGCGCCACCATCGTGCCGGGCGAGGTGCAGCGCATGAGCGCCGGCCGCGGCGTGATGCACAGCGAGTTCAACGCGGCGCGCGACGCCGACACGCACTTCCTGCAGATCTGGATCCTGCCGTCAAGGCTCGGCATCGCTCCGGGCTACGAGCAGAAGGCGTTTGGCGAGGCCGAACAGCGCGGCGCGCTGCGCCTCGCGGCATCGCCCGACGGGAAAGACGGCTCGCTGACCGTGCACGCCGACGCCAGCCTCTACCGCGGGCGCTTCGACGGCGACGAGGTGGCGCGGCTGCCGCTGGCGCCCGGCCGGCTCGGCTACGTGCACGTGGCCCGCGGGTCGGTGCAGGTGAACGGCCAGGCGCTGGAAGCGGGCGACGCCGCGCTGCTGCGCGGCGAGCCGGAAATCGAGATCAAGCACGGCCGCGGCGCCGACGTGCTGGTGTTCGACCTCGCGCCCTGATCCCTCAGGGTGCCTCCTTCCAGAACGCGGCCACGGCGGCGGCGGTGGCCGCCGCGTCTTCCTCGTGCGGCACGTGGCCCAGCGTGTCGAACACCACCAGGCGGCTGCCGGCGATGTCGGCGTGAAAGCGCTGCGCGGTCGGCGGCGGGATCAGCCGGTCGCGGCCGCCCCAGATCACCAGCGTCGGCAGCTTCAGCGCCCGGATGCGGGCGGCGTTGTCGCCGACGTGCTGCAGATCGATCGCCTGCGCCTGGAAGCGCTGCACCAGCGCGCGGCGATTGCCTTCGCGCAACGTGAGCTCGAAGTAGCGATCGACCAGCTGTGGCGTCACCTTGTCCGCATCGCCGTACACGTCGCGCACGCTGGCCTCGACGACGCCGCGCGGCAGCAGCCACTCCAGCAGGCGGTTCACGCCGGGCAGCCGCGCCAGCCGAAAGCCGAGCGGCACCGACTCGGGGCTGAGCGCGTATCCGGCGGCGTCCACCAGGATCAGCCGCGTCGCGCGCTCGGGCGCCAGCGACGCGACGCGCCACGCGACCTCACCGCCCAGTGAATTGCCGGCGATGGCGAAGCGCCGCACCTGCAAGTGGTCGAGCACGTCCAGCACGAAACGGGCGAGATCGTCGCCGCCGTACGACCACGACGCATAGCGGCCGCTGAACGGCCCCGTCAGCCCGAAGCCCGGCAGGTCGAAGCGGATCACGCGATGCTGCCCCTGCAGCGCCGCGCTCCAGCCGTCCCAGGTGTGCAGGCTGGCCGACGTGCCATGCAGCAGCACCAGCGGCGTCGCGTCGCCGCGCGGGCCGGTGTCGCGCAGATGCACCAGCTGACCGTTCAGGTCGTTGAACTCCGACGGCGGCGGCGCCCAGCGCGCGACCAGCGACTCCACCGTGCGATCGGGTGCGCGCGACAGCGCCAGCGCGGCTGCGCTGACCATCAACAGCACGCCGACGATTCGGAGCAGCCAGCGGATCAACACGGCAACAAGCGGAGGCGCGCAGCCACGGGCCATGGCCGAAGCATGGGGCGATTGTAGAAGCCGCGCGCGCGGCACCGCTGCCTACAATCGTCCGCATGGCCTTCGTCCACCTGCGCACACACACTGAGTATTCGGTGGTCGACGGCACGCTGCGCGTGGCCGATGCCGTGGGCGCGGCGCGTCGCGACGCGCAGGTCGCGCTGGCCATCACCGACCTGGGCAACCTGTTCGGCGCGGTCAAGTTCTACAAGGCGTGCCGTGCCGAGGGCATCAAGCCGATCATCGGCGTCGACCTCTGGCTCGAGCCTGTCGCCGGCAGCGGCGACAAGCAGGCCACGCGGGTGCTGCTGCTGGTGTGCGACGCCGCCGGCTACCACAACCTCTGCGAGCTGCTGTCGCGGGCCTGGACCGGCAACGCGCAGCGCGCGCAGGCCTGGGCCAAGTGGGAGTGGCTGGCCGAATGCTCCGACGGCCTGATTGCGCTGTCGGGCGCCGACGTCGGGCCGGTGGGCACTGCGCTGCTGGCCGGTGATCGCGAGCGCGCCGCCGCTGTTGCGCAACGGCTGGCAGCCCTGTATCCGGGACGCTTCTACATCGAGCTGCAGCGTGCCGGCCTGACCAGCAACGAAGCGCACGTGCGTGCGGCGGTCGCGCTGGCGGCCGAGCTGAAGCTGCCGGTGGTGGCCACGCACCCGGTGCAATTCGCGACGCCCGAGGAGTTCGACGCCCACGAGGCGCGGGTGTGCATCGCCGAAGGCGAGACGCTGGCCAACCCGCGGCGCGTCAAGCGCTTCAGCCGCGAGCAGTATTTCAAGACCCAAGCGCAGATGCGCCAGCTGTTCGCGGACGTGCCCAGCGCGATCGCCAACAGCGTCGCGATCGCGCAGCGCTGCAACCTGCAGCTCAAGCTCGGCGTGGCACGGCTGCCCGACTTTCCGACGTCCGACGGCTCGCCGCTGGAAGACTATTTCCATCGCGCCAGTCACGAGGGGCTCGAGCACCGTCTGCAGGCGCTGTACCCGCAGGCAGCCGCGCGCGATGCGCAGCGCGCACGCTACGCCGAGCGGCTCGACTACGAGATCGCCACCATCCGCAAGATGGGTTTCGCCGGCTACTTCCTGATCGTGGCCGACTTCATCAACTGGGCGCGCACGCACGGCTGCCCGGTGGGCCCCGGGCGCGGCTCGGGCGCGGGCTCGCTGGTGGCCTATGCGCTGGGCATCACCGACCTCGATCCGCTGCACTACCAGCTGCTGTTCGAGCGCTTCCTCAATCCCGAGCGGGTGTCGATGCCCGACTTCGACATCGACTTCTGCCAGGCCAACCGCGAGCGCGTGATCGACTACGTCAAGCAGCGCTATGGCCGCGATGCGGTGAGCCAGATCGCGACCTTCGGCACCATGGCCGCCAAGGCGGCGCTGCGCGACGTCGGCCGCGTGCTCGGCATGGGCTACGGCCACGTCGACTCGATCGCCAAGCTGATCCCCGCGCCGCCGGGCAAGACGGTGACGCTGGCGCCGGTGCCCGACAAGCCCGACCCCGGGCTGATCTACGCCCGCAAGGAGGCGCCCGAGCTCAACCAGCGCGAGGCTGCCGAGGAAGAGGTGGCCGAACTGCTCGCGCTGGCTACGCAGGTCGAAGGCCTGGTGCGCAACATCGGCATGCACGCCGGCGGCGTGCTGATCGCGCCGGGCCGCATCACCGACTTCTGCCCGCTGTACCAGCAGCCGGGCAGCGACGCCGCGGTGAGCCAGTTCGACAAGGACGACGTCGAGGCGATCGGTTTGGTGAAGTTCGACTTCCTCGGCCTGGCGACGCTGACGATCCTCGAGCTCGCCAAGGAGTTCATCGTCGCCCGCCATCCGCAGCACGCCGGCTTCGCCTTCGAGCGCGTGCCGCTCGACGATCCCGCGGTCTACAAGCTTTTCGCGCAGGGCCAGACCGAGGCGGTGTTCCAGTTCGAATCGCGCGGCATGCAGGGCATGCTGCGTGACGCCAAGCCCAACCGGCTGGAGGACCTGATCGCGCTCAACGCGATGTTCCGCCCGGGGCCGATGGACAACATTCCGTCGTTCTGCGCGCGCAAGCACGGGCGGGAGGCCGTCGACTATCCACATCCGCTGCTCGAGCAGGTGCTCGGCGAGACCTACGGCATCATGGTCTACCAGGAGCAGGTGATGCAGGTCGCGCAGTTGCTCGCGGGCTATACGCTGGGCGAGGCCGACGTGCTGCGCCGGGCAATGGGCAAGAAGAAGCCCGAAGAGATGGCCAAGCAGCGCGAGAAATTCCGCACCGGCTGTGCGGACAAGGCCATCGATGCGGCCCAGGCCGACGAGATCTTCGACCTGATGGAGAAGTTCGCCGGCTACGGCTTCAACAAGAGCCACGCCGCGGCGTACGCACTGCTGGCCTACCACACGGCCTGGCTGAAGGTGCACTTCCCGGCCGAGTTCTACGCTGCCAACATGAGCGTCGAAATCGACAACACCGACAAGCTCAAGTTGCTGATCGACGACGCCAAGCAGTTCGGCGTGACGTTCGAGCCGCCCGACGTCAACCGCGGCGTGTACCGCTTCGAGCCGATCGACGCCAGACGCGTGCGCTACGGCCTCGGGGCCGTCAAGGGCACGGGGCAGGGCGCGATCGAAGCGATCGTCGCCGCCCGCGAGGGCGCAGCAAGCGGTGCCACCGGTGCCGCGGGCGGCGCGTTCCGCAGCCTGTTCGACTTTTGCGCCCGCGTCGACCGCCAGCGCGTCAACAAGCGTGCGGTCGAGGCGCTGGTCAAGGCCGGCGCCTTCGACGCGCTGCACGCCGATCGCGCCGCCCCGCCCCAAGCCGGTCACGCCCCGGGGGGCCGCGCCGAAGGGGCCTGGGGGCGGGCATCGCTGTTGGCCAGCATCGCGCTGGCGTTCGACTGGGCCGATACGCAGGAGGTCAATCAGACGCAGGGCGGCCTTTTCGACTTCGGTGATTCGCATGCCGCGTCGACGCACGAACCGGCGCTGGTGGCCACCGAGCCACTGGGCATCCGCGAGCGGCTGGCGTTCGAGAAGGCGGCGCTCGGCTTCTACTACTCGGGCCATCTGTTCGAGCTGTACGCGGCCGAGGTGCGGCGCATCGCCAAGCGCGCCATCGCCGACCTGGTCGAATCGCGCGAGCCGGTGCTGCTGGCCGGCGTGGTGACGGACCTGCGGCTGGTCAACAACCAGCGCGGTCGGGTGGCGATCTTCAAGCTCGACGACATGAGCGAGCGCATCGAGGCCGTGGTCAACGACGACGCGCTCGAGGCCGTGCGCGAGCTGCTGCGCGAAGACGAACTGCTGGTGGTGCAGGGACGCGTGCAACCCGACCGCTTCTCCGGCGGGCTACGTCTGAACGTGCAACAGGCGTGGGACCTGGCCGCGGCGCGCGCGCGCTTCGGCCGTTATCTCGAGGTGAGCGTCAACGGCACCACGCCACCGGCGCTGGAGTTGATCCGCCAGTGGCCGGTGCGCCGCGTGGCCAGCGAGCAGGGCAACGCGACACTGGGCCTGGCGGTGCGGCTGCGCATCGAGCGCAGCGAGGCCCAGGCGCTGCTCGACCTCGGCGACGAGGGCCGCTTCTGGCCCTGCGACGACGCGCTGTCGCGCTGGAAGTCGGTGGCGCACGGCGGGCAGGCCGCGATCGTGTACGAGTAGACGGTTGTCGCTCGCCCGGCGGTGCCGTTGTAATCGGCGGTAAGCCAGGGTCGTTGGCTGCCGCGCAGGCGGCCCTGGGCGTCGCTACAGTTGGCGCGCATGTACCAGACCCCGCTCACCGGCCTGATCCTCACCGGCGGCGGGGCGCGTGCGGCCTACCAGGTGGGCGTGCTGCGCGCGCTGTCGCAGCTGCGGCGCGACAACGGTGCCGACCTCACGCGCAACCCCTTCGGCGTCATCGTCGGCACCTCGGCGGGTGCCATCAACGCTGCGGCACTGGCCTGCGGAGCGGACGACTTCGACGCGTCGGTCGAGCGCGTGGCTCAGGTCTGGCGCGACTTTCACGCCGAGCAGGTGTACCGCGCCGACTCGCTGGGCGTGATCCGCAGCGGCGCGCAGTGGCTGACGATGCTGTCGATCGGCTGGGTGATCGCGCGCTGGCGCCGGGCGCGACCGCGCTCGCTGCTGGACAACCAGCCGCTGGCAGAGCTGCTGCAGCGCATGGTGCCGCTGCCACGGCTGCGCCTGATGTTGCGCGGCCGCCATCTGCATGGGCTGGCCGTCAGCGCGTCGAGCTACACGTCGGGGCTGCACGTCACGTTCTACGACGCCGCGGCGCCGATCGACCCCTGGATGCGTTCGCAGCGCATCGCGGTGCAGCGACGCATCGACCATGCACACCTGCTGGCCTCGTCGGCGATCCCGTTCGTGTTTCCGGCTGCGGCGATCGAGCTCGACGGCATCACGCAATGGTTCGGCGACGGGTCGATGCGGCAGACGGCGCCGATCTCGCCGGCGGTGCACCTCGGCGCGCAGAAGCTGC
>DATIFD010000131.1:0-2655 GCA_035455385.1 Burkholderiaceae bacterium | reverse complement strand
CGCGCCGCCATCGCGCAGCGAGCCCAGCAACACCAAGGCGCCAGCGCATCGTGACCTCCCGGACTGCAGAACCCACGGTTCGCGTCTGCCAGCATGATCGCAAATTCGCCGCTTGTCAGCCGGCCGCCGAGGCGTTGCCCCCGCGCGCCGTGCGACCTTCTGCGCAGGCCTTCGCGGGTCAGCGGCGCCGGCCGAACGGCAGGCGGCCGCGCCAGTACAGCAGCATCAGCCAGGCGCCGAGCATGCCGCCGAGGTGCGCGAAGTGCGCCACGGCGGTCTCGCCGGCCACGCCGAGAAACAGCTCGAGCGCCCCGAACACGACCACGAAAGTGCGCGCCTTCATCGGGATCGGCGGGAACAGCGGCATGATGACGCGGTTCGGGAACAGCACGCCGAAGCACAGCAGCAGGCCGAACACTGCGCCCGAGGCGCCCACCATCGGTGCGCGCGACACCACGAAGAAGCTGAACAGCAGCTGCACCAGCGCGGCGGCCAGCACGCTGGCCAGCAGCATCTGCAGGTAGCGGCGCTGGCCCCACAGCCGTTCGAGCTCGGAGCCGAACATCCACAGCGCCAGCATGTTGAAGAACAGGTGCAGCACGTCGGCGTGCAGGAAGGCGTAGGTCACCAGCTGCCAGACGCCGAAGTTGCCGCTGCCCAGCGGCCACAGCGCCAGCCACAGCCCCAGCGGCACGAAGTAGTTGACGCACAGGACCGCCGTGCAGATCAGCATCAGCGCTTGGGTCATCGGGGGCAGGGGCAGCATGCGAACGCCAATTCAGCCAGGGCGGGGCATCATAGTGGAACCCCGCGGGCCGTCGCTCTGGATGCCGGTGTGGGCGACGGTTACGATGGCCGCGCGCCGGCGCCGCCGGTGGGAGCGGCCGTTCCTCACGTGCAACGGATTGACGCATCGTGCACTCGGCTTGACGAGGCTCAAGCCGTGGCGGTGCGTTGTCGCTGACGATGCCGCCGCGATGCGACAAGGCGCCTTGAGCACGACGCTGCGCCTGCGCGGTCAGGAGACTTGCGCGCAGCCGCCCGAGCAGGGCAGCCCCGGCAGCGGCATCGCCGAGGCGTCGCTGCGCATCGACGGCATGCACTGCGCGGCCTGCGGCCACACCATCGAGGCCGCGCTCGGCACCATACCCGGCCTGCTGAGTGCACGCGTCAGCGTCGCGGGCGGGCACGGCACCGTGCGCTGGGACCGTGCGCGCACCACGATCGAGCGCCTGCAGCAGGCCGTGGCGGATGCCGGCTACACCGCCAGCGTCGACCGCGGCGGCAGCGCGCGACTGCAGCGCGAGCGCGAGGCGCGGCTGGCTTTGTGGCGGCTGTTCGTGGCGGCGTTCTGCGCGATGCAGGTGATGATGTTCGCCACCCCGGCGTACGTGAGCGTGCCAGGCGAGCTCGCGCCCGACCTGGCACGTCTGCTCGCCTGGGGTGGCTGGCTGCTGTCGCTGCCGGTGATGGGATTTGCCGCCGCGCCGTTCTTCGCTGGCGCGTGGCGCGCGCTGCGTGCGCGGCGCATCGGCATGGACGTGCCGGTCTCGCTCGGCATCGTGGTGGCCTTCGTCGCCAGCAGCGGCGCCGCGTTCGACCCCGGTGGCCCGTTCGGCCACGAGGTGTACTTCGATTCGCTGACGATGTTCGTCGCCTTCTTGCTCGCTGGCCGCTGGCTCGAGATGCGCGCGCGCCACCGCGCCGAGGCCGCGCTCGAGGCCACCACCGCGCGGCTTCCCGAGCGCGCGCTGCGCCTGCGCGACGACGGCGGCGTCGACGAGATCGACCTCGGCGACGTGCGCGTGGGTGACACGCTGCGCGTGCCGCTGGGGCAGGCGTTCGCCGCCGACGGCGTGCTGGTCGACGGCCGCACCGAGGCCGATGAATCGCTGCTCACCGGCGAATCGCTGCCGCTGCCCAAGCGCGTCGGCGACGCGCTGATCGCCGGCAGCATCAACCTGGGTGCGCCGGTGGCGATGCGCGTCGAGCGCGTCGGCCCCGACACCCGCTACGAGGCGATCGTCGCGCTGATGCGCAGCGCGCGCAGCGAGCGGCCGGTGTCGCTCGTGCAGGCCGACCGCTGGGCGGGGGTGTTTCTGTGGGGCGTGCTGGTGCTGGCGGCGGCTGCCGGCGTGGTGTGGCACGCCATCGAGCCGTCGCGCGCGCTCTGGGTGGTGGTGTCGGTGCTGATCGTCACGTGCCCGTGCGCGCTGTCGTTGGCGACGCCGGCGGCGCTGATCGCCGCCGCGGGTGCGATGGGGCGGCGCGGCGTCGTGCTGCGACGCCTCGATGCCATCGACAAGCTGGCCCGCGCGACGATGCTGTTCCTCGACAAGACCGGCACGCTCACCGCAGCGCGCCTCGAATGCGTGGCGGTCGAACGCCTGGCGCTCGACGACGCAGCTACCACCGCAGCGCTGCAAGGCGTCGCCGCGGCGCTGGCCAGTTGGTCGCGCCATCCGTTGGCGCAGGCGATCGCGCGCGCCGGGGCGTCCGACCCGGCGCCGGCGCTGGGCGACGTGCGCGAGGCGCCTGGCGATGGCATCGAGGCCAGCGATGCGCAGGGCCGGCGCTGGCGGCTCGGCGCACCGTCGTGGGTGAGCAGCGCGCCGGTGGCCGACGCCGCCGGGGCGCCGCAGGTGCTGCTGGGCC
>DATIFD010000130.1:0-4391 GCA_035455385.1 Burkholderiaceae bacterium | reverse complement strand
GTGCGCGAGCTGCTGCAGGTGGAAAAGATCGACAACGGGCCGCACGAACCGCCGCTGACGATCTGGAACGCCAACAGCATGTTCGACGCCACCCGCGTGCTCGGTGCCACCGTGCGCCGCGTCTTCGCCGAGGATGGCGCGGCGCTGAAGAACGCCGGTGTCGACTTCAACGTCTCGATGATCTTCGGCGGCCAGATCAAGGGCGAGACGATGCGCCTGTTCCAGGTGTACTCGGCGGGCAACTTCATCGAGGCCACGCGCGAAACCTGTTTCTTCCAGATCGGCGAATCGAAGTACGGAAAGCCGGTGCTCGATCGGCTGATCACCCCCACCACGCCGTTGGAGACCGCTGCCAAGTGTGCGCTGGTGTCGATGGATTCGACGCTGAAATCCAACCTCGGCGTCGGCCTGCCGCTGGACCTGCTGGTCTACCGCGAGGGCGAGTTCAGCACCGACCGCGTCGTCTGCATCGACGAGCGCAACCCCTACTTCCAGATGGTCCGCAGCTCGTGGGGCCAGCGCCTGCGCGAGGTGTTCGACAGCCTCGAGGACCCGCGCTGGGACGGCGGGGCCACGCAACATCCGCTGCGCGTGGGCTCCGAGCGCTACGAGCCGATGCGCCGCATCACCCAGCCGGGCGAGAAGATCGTCTGACCCGGCGCCTGCGTACACTTCGCAGCCGCAGCCCCGTGCCGGCAACTTAACGGACACCCCATGAAGAAAACCGCTCTGCTCGTCATGGCCGCCTGCGTGGCGATCGCACCGACCGTGCTGGCCGCCGATGCCAAGCCGGCGCCGAAGAAGCGCGTGTTGCTGGATCTGTCGAGCGAAACGCTGATCGACTCCGACCACGCCAGGGCGCTGGTCGCCGAGGCCATCCCGCCGGCCGTCTGGAAGATCTACCCGGCGAGCAAATGGGGCTTCTTCAGCCAGGTGGTCGGTGGCTTCACGGCCGACAAGATATGCGTCGTCACCGCGCGCGTGATGCTGGCGCCGCTGACGGTGACCAACGGCATCATCGTGCGGCCGGCTGCACGAGCGACGACCTACGACGCCAAGGCCAACATCACCGAGGACGAGTGCCGGGCGATCGCGCGCACCAAGCTCAAGGAGGCCACCGAGTCGGTGGTCTCTAGCCTCGTCAAGTCCTGACCTGCCTCCGGCAGGCTGAGTCCCCGGGGCGCGCGCCAACGCGCGACCGAGGCGCGGCCCATCGCCGCGGCGAATTCCCCACCGTGCGCAGCAGCGGCTACCTGTTCTCGCCGCTGCGCGGGTGAGCGTGGCGCGGAAACTCGCGCAGCACGCGGCCGATCACGCGCACGGATTGCTCGATCGTCGACGGCGCGAACGCGCCATAGCCGAGCACCAGGCCGTTCCAGGGGCGTGGATTCCAGCAGGTCGACGACAACGCGATCGCCATCACACCATGCTCGCGGATGCGACGCACCACCTCCATGTCGGCCACGTCCGGCGGCAGGTGCAGGCAGGCGTGCGTGCCTGCCGCGGTCGGCCCGAGCCGGGCCCATTCGGGCACGTGGCGCTGCACCGCGTTCAGCAGTGCGTCGCGACGCTGGCGCGACACGGTGCGCAGCGTTCGCAGGTGGTTGCTCAGGTGGCCTTCGTCGATGAATGCCGCCATCGCGATCTGCAGCGACGCATTGGTGTGGTCGCCGAGCAGCCCGCGCATGGCCACAAACACCTCCACCAGCCGCTCGGGAGCCACCAGATAGGCCAGCCGCAGCGACGGAAACATGATCCCTTCGAAGGTGCCCATCAACAACACGCGGTCCGAGCGATCCATGGCCTGGAACGCCACCGGTGCCGCCCCGTCGTGCGCGATCTCGTCGTTGAAGTTGCCCTCGATGATCCAGGCCCCGCTCTCGTCGGCCCACTGCAGCAACTCGGCACGGCGTGCGCTGTCGGTGCGCACGCCGAGCGGAAACTGCGTCAGCGGGTGCAGGTAGACCGCCGCCGCATCGGGCGCCGCCGCGCGACCGGCCGCCACGTCCAGGCCACGCGCATCGAGCGGCACGCCCACCACCTGGGCATGCAGCACCTGGAACAGCGACACCAGGCTGGCGTGCCCCGGGTCCTCGAGCCAGACCTTGTCGCCGGGCTCGAGCAGCACGCGCCCGATCAGCTCGACCGCCTGCATCGGGCTGTTGAGCACCAGCACCTGCTGCGGCGAGCACAGGGTCGCGCGCGTCAGCGACAGGTGGCGCGCGATCGCCTCGCGCAGCGCCGGCAGCCCGGCCGCCGGGCCATAGCTCAGGTGCGGCCGGTACGGCTCGCCCAGCGCGCGCAACACCAGGCGCCGCCAAGTGGCGAGCGGGAACTGCTCGATCATCGGCGCGCGCGGGTACAGCGGCACCGGCGTCAACAGCACGTGCGGCAGCTCGAGCTGCTTGGGTTTTCCGAGATAGACCGAAAAGCGGTTCAGCACCTGTTGTGCCGACTGGGTCGGCGGGCGCAGCACGCGTGGGGTGTCCGACTGCATCGTCGGTTTGGGACGCTGCGTGACGTAGCTGCCGTCGCCGACGCGCCGCTCGAGATACCCCTCGATCTGCAGCTGGGCGAACGCCTCGTCGACGGCGCCGCGAGCCACGCCCCAGTCGGCGGCCAGTTGCCGTGCCGACGGCAGCCGTGCCCCGGGGATCAGCACGCTGCGGTGGATCGCATCGAGCACGATCTGGTACACCTGGAGCCGACGCGATACCCGATCCGACGCCGACCTGAGCAAGGGCTGAATCAGCGCCCCCGATGCTTGCTTGGCCACAGTGCCTTCACAGTGAACTTGCGACGCGAAATCTAGTCGTAGCACGCGACAAACAGCGGGCGGATGCGACGGGCTGCGATTCCCGATGCCTCAGCGGCGGCAGTGGCCCAATGGCCGGGCCCCGGTGGTCACAATGGTCCTTGTGCAGCCCCGAGCAGCCACCCATCATGTGCCGACATGGGCTATCACCGCGAACCCCTGGTGCCCCCTGCCGCGGTGCGGGCGTCGAGCGTCGAGCTGTCCTGGGCCACGCCGGCGCACCTGGTGCTGATCGTCGCGCACCAGCGCGCTCCGCAGCGCAGCGTCGTCGACTGCCTGGCGCAACGGGGGTTGCGCTGCATCTGGGTCGATGGCCTGCAGGCGGTCGGCCGCGTGGCCGGCCAAGTGGCGCCCGATGCGGTGGTCTACGACGCACAGGCCGAGGCGGTGCCGCTGGCCGCAGCGCTCGCACAGTTGCGGCAGTGGTTCGCCGGCTCGCTGCTGGTGGTCGATGGATCGGACGATGAGATCGACGAGATCCTCGCCCTCGAGCTCGGCGCCGACGGCCTGCTCGCGCACCCGGTGAGCCCGCGGCGGCTGCGCGCGCGGCTCGAGGCCTTGCTGCGGCGGCGCACAGGCGGCACGCCGCCGCAGGCCGCCACGGACGCCGAACCCGAACTGCCGTCGGGCTGGCATCTCGACGCAGTGCACAACTGCCTGCAACGAGGCCCACTGACCGTGCCGCTGACCGGCGGCCAGGCGCACTTGTTGCGCTGCCTGGCGCTCCACGCGGGCCGGGTGGTGCCACGCGCCGAACTACACGAACAGATGTGCGCGCCGCGGTCGGACCTGCGCGCGCGCAGCATCGACGTCTACATACACCGCCTGCGACAGCGGCTGCTGGCCGCAGGGGTGCGCGACCTGGCGATCGACGCGGTGCGCGGCCGCGGCTTCGTGCTGCGCGGCGCGGCGCCGGACGTTGCAGTCCCGAGCGCCGCCGCACACACCGTCGCCGGCGCCCACTTGAACTCGTAGCTCGCGCCGGCGTACACGGACCGGCCCCGCGGGTCGCCATAGGTGTTGTCGTAGCCGCAGGGTCAGCGCCCCGATGCCGGTGTAGCGCACCTGCAGGTCGCAGGTCGTGCCGCGGCGCCGGCGCGGTCGCGAGCACCACGCCGCCGTGTCGCAACGGCGATCGTTGCGACACAATGCGACGCGATGGACCCCTTGCGTGGTTTCCCTCGGTGTCGCGGCGCGGTGACAGCCCTGGCCAACGCGCGAGGCACCGCGTGCCGCAGCGACGTGGCGCTCGCGAGAGGGCCGCGTGGGGTCGATCGATATAATTGCGCTTTACCACCAGGCCGAAATCGCGTTGCGTCGCAACGCGTCCAAGGCCGCGCGACATGACCAAGTACGTGTTCGTCACCGGTGGCGTGGTGTCTTCGCTCGGCAAGGGCATCGCGTCGGCCTCGCTCGCGGCCATCCTCGAGTCGCGCGGCCTCAAGGTCACCCTGATCAAGCTCGATCCCTACCTCAACGTCGACCCGGGCACGATGAGCCCGTTCCAGCACGGCGAGGTGTTCGTCACCGACGACGGCGCCGAGACCGACCTCGACCTCGGCCACTACGAGCGCTT
>DATIFD010000129.1:0-3062 GCA_035455385.1 Burkholderiaceae bacterium | reverse complement strand
GTGGGCTGCGGCCACGGCCATTCGACGCTGCTGATGGCCAAGGCCTTCCCGGCGTCGCGCTTCTTCGGCTTCGATACCCACGCGGCGTCGATCGAAGCCGCGCGGCGCAACGCGAAGGAACAGGGCCTGGAAGGCCGCGTTCATTTCGAAGTGGCGCGCGCGACCGACTATCGCGACGAGGGCTACGGCCTGATCTGCTTCTTCGACACGCTGCACGACCTCGGCGATCCGGTGGCCGCGGCACGGCACGCCGCGCACGCGCTGGCTCCCGGCGGCACGGTGCTGCTGGTCGAACCCTTTGCGCACGACCGGGTCGAGGACAACCTGACGGTGCCGGGGCGGCTGTACTACGCGGCGTCGTCGATGATCTGCTGCGCGCACGCGATCTCCGAAGGCGGCACGCTCGTGCTCGGTGCGCAGGCCGGCCCTGAGCGGTTGGCCGAGGTGTTCCGCAAGGCCGGCTTCACGCACTTCCGGCGCGCGGCCGAGACGCCGTTCAACCTGGTGTTCGAGGTGCGGCGCTGACTCGCGGGCGGCCGGCGCTACAGCGCCATCGCAGGCCGCTGCGCCAGCGCGGCGCGCCAGCGCAGCAGGTGCGGGTGCTGCTCGCCGGGCTTGACCTTGACCACGCGGGCGAAGTCCACCGCCACCACCGCGGCGATGTCGGCGATGCTGAGCCGCTCGGTGGCGACGAAATCGCGACCCGCCAGGCGCTCGTTCAGCGTGACGAAGAACTGCTGCACGCGCGCCAGCCCGCGCTGCGCCAGCTCGGGGATCTGCGCATAGTCCACCGGTCCGGGCAGCGCGCGGTTGGCCATCGCCGGCGAGCCGTTGCGCAGCGCCTCGGCGATCGCCATCAGGCCCTCGAACTCGACGCGCCAGTGCCAGCTGGCGATCTCGGCCTTCTCGGCCGGCGTGATGCCCAGCAGCGGCGGCTCCGGGTAGCGGGCCTCGACGTAGGCGGCAATGCCCGCGTTGTCGGTGAGCAGCAGGCCTTCCTCGGTGCGCAACACCGGCACCGTGCAGCGCGGGTTGATCCGGCGGAACGCGTCGCCGAGTTGTTCGCCGTGGCGCAGGTCGACCTGGACCGTCTCGTGCGCGACGCCTTTCTCGGCCAGCAGGATGCGCGCGCGGCGCGGGCTCGGGGCGGTGCTGCAGTCGTACAGCGTGATCATCGTCGGGCCTTTCGCGGTGGGGTGGAGCCGCTCAGCGCTCGGCGGCCAGCTTGTCCTGCGTGCGGGTGTCGAAGTCGCTGGCGTCGTGGCGCTCGTGCAGCTGGCTCGATGGCTGGCCCCAGCTGCGGTTGACCATGCGGCCGCGTTTGACCGCCGGCCGCTGTGCGATCGCCTCGGTCCAGCGCTGCACGTGGCGGTAGTCCTGCACCGACAGGAACTCGCCGGCCTCGTACAGCAGCCCCTTGGCCAGCGCGCCGTACCACGGCCACACCGCGATGTCGGCGATCGTGTAGTCGTCGCCGGCCAGGTACGCGCTGTCGGCCAGGCGGCGGTCGAGCACGTCGAGCTGGCGCTTGACCTCCATCGCGTAGCGGTCGATCGCGTACTCGATCTTGCTCGGCGCATAGGCATAGAAGTGGCCGAAGCCGCCGCCCAGGTACGGCGAAGCGCCCATCTGCCAGAACAGCCACGACAGGCATTCGGCGTGGTCGGCGTGGCCGACCGGCGGCAGCAACGCCTCGAATTTCTCGGCCAGGTAAAGGAGGATCGCACCGGACTCGAACACGCGCACCGGCTGCGCGCCGCTGCGATCGAGCAGCGCCGGGATCTTGGAGTTCGGATTGACGGCGACGAAGCCGCTGCCGAACTGCTCGCCCTCGCTGATGCGAATCGGCCAGGCGTCGTACTCGGCGCCACGGTGGCCCAGCGCAAGCAACTCCTCGAGCATCACGGTGACCTTGACGCCGTTGGGCGTGGCCAGCGAGTACAGCTGCAACGGATGCTTGCCCACGGGCAGCGCTTCGTCGTGCGTGGCACCGGCGGTCGGGCGGTTGATGTGGGCAAAGCGGCCGCCGTTGGGCTTGTTCCAGGACCAGATTTTCGGCGGGGTGTAGGGCGACGACGCGTCCATGGGGGCGGGCTCCGTGCAGTTGCGCAGGTGCGCACAGTATCCGGGCGGCGGGCTCCGGTGGTCCGTACGGGCAATTCCCGCGTTCCCCGGATCGCACCGGGCGCAGGCGTGACGCAATGGCGCAAGCGCGGTTCAACTTCGGCGGCCCGGTGCCGAGAAGAGGACGAACCGCCGCCCTGAGGCTGCCGTGAACGCCCGAGACTCTCAACTCGCCCATGCCGCGGGGATGGACCTGCTGCTGCGCATCGACCAGCGCCTGTCGCACGTGCTTGCCAGCTCGGGCAGCGCCGCGCAGGCCGCGGCGAAGGTCGCCGCCGCCTTCGCAGAGCCGCTCGATTGGGCCTGCGGCGCGTTCTGGTCGCGTGACGTCGAGGCGGCGGATCGGCTGGTGTGCCTCGGGGCGTGGGGTGTCGACCAGCCCGGCATCGCCGAATACCTGACCCACACGCACGGGCGGCGGCCGATCCTGCACAACGCGGGCATCGTTGGCGCGGCCTGGCTCGGCGCCACGCCGGTGTGGGTGCCCGACACCGCCAAGGACGACACCTTCCGCCGCGTGCCGATCGCCGTGCGCGCCGGGTTGTGCAGCGCACTGGCATTTCCGCTGGCCGTCGGCGACCAGGTGCTCGGCGTGATCGAGCTGTGTGGCACCGACGTGCGTCAGCCCGACAACACGCTGCTGGCCGGGTTGCGGCTGCTGGGCGGGCAGGTCGCTCAGTTCCTGCTGCGCGTGCAGGTCCAGCAACAGCTCGGCGAGAGCGAGAAGCGCTTCCGCAGCTTCACCGCGCTGTCGTCGGACTGGTACTGGGAGCAGGATGCGCAGCTGCGCTACATCCGCTTCGACGGCAGGGGCGCAGGCCGCAGCGGCACGCAGCTCGCGCCGATGCTGATCGGGCAGCGCCCATGGGACGTGCAGGGATTGGTGCCGGCCAGCAGCGACTGGGACGCCCACCGTGCCGCGATCGAGCGCCGCGAAC
>DATIFD010000128.1:0-8281 GCA_035455385.1 Burkholderiaceae bacterium | reverse complement strand
CGCATGGTGGCCGGCCTCGGCGGGCCGCGCGACGTCTTTGCCGCACGCGGCGTCCACCTGCCGCAGGCACCCGTGTGGCGCCCGCTGCCGAGCCCGCGCGATGGCGTCGTGTCGGCGATGGACACGCGCGCGATCGGCCTGGCGGTGGTCGCGCTCGGCGGCGGGCGCGCGCGCACCGGCGACGTCATCGATCATCGGGTCGGCCTGAGCGACGTGCGCGGCGTCGGCGCGCGCGTGGCGCGCGGCGAGCCGCTGGCGATCGTGCATGCCGCCAGCGTCGAGCACGCACAGGCGGCGCTGCGCGACCTTGCCGCCGCGATCTGCGTCGCCGACGCGGCGCAGCCGCTGCCGGTGGTGCACGCTCGGATCGACGCCTGAAGCACGCTGGCGCGCCACCTACAATCGTGGCGCCGGCTTGAAGCGCCCTCGACGGCGCGGCCGCGCCGCGCGATGCCCCACTCCCCGCTGACCAACCTGTCGCCGCTGGACGGCCGCTACGCCGCCAAGCTCGACGCACTGCGCCCGCTGCTGTCCGAGTACGGGCTGATGCACCGCCGCGTGCAGGTCGAGGTCGAGTGGTTCATCGCGCTGTCCGACGCCGGCATGCCGGAGTTCCCGCCGCTGGCGGCCGCCGCACGCGAACGCGCGCGCGGCTGGGTCGCCGCGTTCGGCGAGGCCGACGCGCAGGCGATCAAGGACATCGAGCGCACCACCAACCACGACGTGAAGGCCGTCGAGTATTGGCTGAAGACGCGCATGGAAGGCAACGCGCAGCTGCAGCCGTGGCGCGAGTTCGTCCACTTCGCCTGCACCAGCGAGGACATCAACAACACCAGCCACGCGTTGATGCTGGCGGCCGCGCGCGAGCAGGTGCTGCTGCCCGCGCTCGACCGGCTGATCGCCACGTTGACGACGATGGCGTACGACTTGGCCGACGTGGCGATGGTCAGCCGCACCCACGGCCAGACCGCCAGTCCGACCACGCTCGGCAAGGAGATCGCCAACGTGGCCGCGCGACTGTCCCGCGCGCGCGGCGGCATCGCGCAGGTGCAGCCGCTGGCCAAGATGAACGGCGCGGTCGGCAACTACAACGCGCATGTCGTGGCCTGGCCCGGCTTCGACTGGGAGGCCTTCGCGCAGCGCGTGGTCGAGCAGCAGCTCGGCCTGCAGTTCAACCCCTACACGATCCAGATCGAGCCGCACGACTGGATGGCCGAGCTGTTCGACGCGGTCGCACGCGCCAACACCGTGCTGATCGACTGGTCGCGCGACGTCTGGGGCTACATCAGCCTCGGCTACTTCAAGCAGCGCTTGCGCGAGGGCGAGGTCGGCTCCTCGACGATGCCGCACAAGGTCAACCCGATCGACTTCGAGAACGCCGAAGGCAATTTCGGGCTCGCCAACGCGCTGCTCGCGCACCTGTCGCAGAAGCTGCCGGTCAGCCGCTGGCAGCGCGACCTCACCGACAGCACCGTGCTGCGCAACATGGGCGTCGCGCTCGGCCATGCGCTGCTCGGCATCGACTCGCTGCAGCGCGGCCTGGCCAAGCTCGAGGTCCACCGCGCCGCGATCGCCGCCGACATCGACGCCGCGTGGGAGGTGCTCGCCGAGGCGGTGCAAACCGTGATGCGACGCCACGGACTGCCCGAGCCCTACGAGCAGCTGAAGGCACTGACCCGTGGCAAGGCCATCGACGAGCCCGCGATGCGCGCGTTCATCGATTCGCTGCCGTTGCCTGCGCCGGACAAGGCGCGACTGCGCGCGCTGACGCCTGCCACCTACACCGGCCTGGCGGCCACGCTGGCCAAGCGGCTGCGCTGAGGCGACGCGATGCCGGCGAGCTTCATCGACAAGCTGCTGGCCGCCGAGGCCGCGCACGATTCGCTGCTGTGCGTCGGCCTCGACCCCGAGCCGGCCCGGTTTCCCGGCGCCTGGCAGCACGACCCGGCGCGCATCTTCGACTTCTGCGCCACCATCGTCGACGCCACGCGCGACCTGGTGCTCGCGTTCAAGCCGCAGATCGCCCACTTCGCCGCCAACCGCGCCGAAGACCAGCTCGAGCGCCTGATGGCGCACATCCGCAAGGTGGCGCCGCAGGTGCCGGTGATCCTCGACGCCAAGCGCGGCGACATTGGCTCCACCGCCGAGCAGTACGCGCGCGAAGCCTTCGAGCGCTACCAGGCCGACGCGGTGACGCTGTCGCCGTTCCTCGGCTACGACTCGATCGAGCCGTACATGAAGTACGACGGCAAGGGCCTGATCCTGCTGTGTCGCACGTCCAACCTGGGCGGCGCCGACCTGCAGGCCCAGCGCCTGCACTCGGGCGAACTGCTGTACGAGCACATCGCACGCCTCGCGCAGGGCGAATGGAACCACACCGGCCAGCTCGGCCTGGTGGTCGGCGCCACCGCGCCGGCGGAGATCGCGCGCGTGCGCGAACTGGCACCGACGCTGCCGCTGTTGATTCCCGGTGTCGGCGCCCAGGGCGGCGATGCCGAGGCAGCGGTGCACGCCGGCTGGCGTGCGCGCGACGGCGTCACCCGCGCGCCGATCATCGTCAACAGTTCGCGCGCGGTGCTCTACGCCAGCCGCGGCAACGAATTCGCCGCCGCGGCACGCAAGGTGGCCGGCGACACGCGAGCGCTGCTCAATGCCGCGCGCCAGGCCCGCGCACGCGCCTGAGCGTCGTCAAGCCCGTCTTCAGCCGCGGCGTCGCCGCACGCGCTTGAGCATGCCCGGGGGTCGCCGGCGGTATCACGCGCCCAGCAGCGGCGCGAGCGGCAGTTCGCGCAGGCGCCGTCCGGTCAGCGCGAACAGCGCGTTGGCCAGCGCCGGCGCCACCGGCGGCAGCGCCGGCTCGCCCATGCCGGTGGGCGGCCGGCTGCTCGGCAACGTGTGGGTCTCGATCAGCGGTGTCTGCGCCATCGTCAACAGCAGGTAGTCGGGGAAGTTGCGCTGCTTGACGACGCCGGCTTCGATGTCGATGCGGCCGTACAGCGCGGCGCTGAGTCCGAAGACCACCGACGACTCCACCTGCTGCGCGACACCCTGCGGGTGCACGACGACACCACAGTCGAGTGCACACACCACGCGATGCACCCGCGGCCGCTTGCCGGCCGTCAACGACAGCTCGACCACCTGGGCGACGATGGTGCCGAAGCTCTCGTGCAGTGCCAGGCCGCGTGCGCGGCCCGCCGGCAGCGGCCGTCCCCAGCCGGCCTTCTGCGCCGCCAGGTTCAGCACCGCGGCGTGACGCGGCTTGTCGCCCAACAGAGCGAGCCGAAACTTCAGCGGGTCGGCGCCGGCCGCGTGCGCCAGCTCGTCGACGAACGACTCGGCGAAGAACGCGTTGTGCGAATGGCCCACCGAGCGCCAGTTGCCGATCGGCACGCCGCTGAACGTGGCCACGTGCGCGATGCGCTGGTGCTCGATCGCATACGGCAGGTCGTACAGACCCTCGACCGTGGTCTTGTCCGGCGCATCGACCGGACCGGCCAGCGCCGGCAGCGCGCGCTCCACCCAGCGCGGCTCCAGCGCATCGCCGGCGCTGCGGGCCTCGAACGCGGTGACGCGCCGCGCGGCGTCAAGCCCGGCCCGCAGCAGCGCGACGCCGGCCGGGCGGTAGTAGTCGTGCATGAAGTCTTCTTCGCGCGACCACGCGAGCTGCACCGGCCGGCCCGCGGTCTCGAGCGCCACGCGGACCGCCTGCGCGACGAAGTCCACTTCGAGGCGGCGGCCGAACCCGCCGCCGAGGTAGGTGACGTGCACGGTCACCGCGTCGGGCTCGACGCCGGCCACGCGCGCCGCGGCGTCGCGCGCCAAGCCCGGCACCTGCGTCGGCGCCCACACCTCGACGCGGCCGTCTTGCACGCGTGCCGTGCAGTTCATCGGTTCCATCGTCGCGTGCGCGAGGTACGGCGCGCGGTACAGCGCCTCGATCCGGCGGGCCGCACCGGCGAGCGCCGCCCGGACGTCGCCGCGGCTGTGAAAACCGAACCCGCGCTGGTGCTCGGCCGCGTCGCGCGCTGCGGCTTCGAGCGCGGCCTCGATGCGTTTGGAATCGAGCAGCCCGGACGGGGGCTCGCGCCACTGCACCGACAGCGCCCGCGCCGCCGTGCGCGCGTGCCAGGTGGTGCGGGCGATCACCGCGATCGCCGCCGGCGCGCCGCCCAGCGGTGGCAGCCGCACCACGCGTTCAACGCCGGGGCGCGCGAGCACCGCGTCGACGTCGACCGTCGCCGGCGAGCCGCCGAGCATCGGCGCGTGCAGCACGTCGGCAAACACCAGCCCGGGCAGCCGCACGTCGAGCCCGAACACCGCCCGGCCGTCGCACTTGGGCACCAGGTCCAGCCGCTGCACCGGGTGGCCGATCACGCGCCAGGCCTGCGGCGGCTTCAATGTCACGTCGCCCGGCGGCGACAGCGCGGCCTGCTCGGCCAGCTCGCCGTAGTGCGCGCGCGGGCCCGATGCATGGCTGACGACGCCGTCGCGCACCTCGAGCTCCGCCACGGGCAGCTTCCAGCGCAGCGATGCCACGCCGAGCAGGCGCGCGCGCGCAGTTGCCGCGGCCAGCCGCAGCGGCTCCCAGGCGTCGGCCACGCTGGCCGAGCCGCCGGTGATGTTGATGCCGAGCTCGCGCGCCAGCTTCAGCGTCATCCAGCGCGCGCCGCGAAACGCCAGCGACTCCTGGCCCGGTTCGCGATCGTCGACCTGAAACGGCAGAAAGCCGACGAAGCTCTCGGCGCTGCCGAAGATCGCGTCGTGGCCCGCCTGCTGCAGCCGCACGCGTTCGAGCGGCACGTCGAGCTCTTCGGCCGCCAGCATCGCCAGCGCGGTGTGCACGCCCTGGCCCATCTCGCTGCGGTTCATCGCCAGCACGGCCGCGCCGTCGTTCGCGATCTTGATCCAGCCGTTGAGTGCCACCTCGTCCTTCACCGGCGGCCACAGCGCGGCATTGCCCAGCCGGCTGCGCGGCGGCAGCACGCTCCAGCCCACCAGCACCGCGCCGCCGACCGCCGCCCCGGACAGCAACAGGCTGCGCCGTCTCATCGGCTGGCCGCTGGACGCCGCGGCGCGAGTTGGCGCGCCGCCGCCTTGATCGCCGTGCGCACGCGCGGGTAGCTGCCGCAACGACAGAGGTTGGTCATCGCGGCGTCGATGTCGGCATCGCTCGGGTCGCGATGGGTTTCCAGCAGCGCGGCGGCCGCCATCAGCATGCCGCTCTGGCAGTAGCCACACTGCGGCACCTGGTGCTCGACCCACGCCTGCTGCAGCGCATGCGGCCCGGCCGGACCGACCAGTCCCTCGATCGTCCGCACCGACTTGCCCTGCAGCGCCGACACCGGCGTGACGCATGAGCGCACCGCCACGCCATCAACCTGCACGGTGCAGGCGCCGCACGCCGCCACGCCGCAGCCGTACTTGGTGCCGGTCATCTGCAGCACGTCGCGCAACACCCACAGCAGCGGCATGTCGGGCTCGACCTGTGCGTCGTCGATCGCGACGCTGCGCTCGTTGATCGTCAGGTTCATCGCTGCTCGCCGGGGGCGGGGGCGGCATTGTCGCCCACGCATGGCGCCGCACGCGAGTGTTGCGGTCGCGGCGCGACGCGGGCTGCGACCGCGGTCGCGGCCGGTAGGCGGCGGCCGGGTCAGTCGAGCTCGACTTCCGCTTGCACGGCGCCGGCGCGGTCGGCACGCGCGCTCACGGCCAGACGCGCACCCCGCGGCGCGCGCACCACCCATTCGGCGACCGCGCGATCGGCGGTGACTTCGCGATTGGGCAGGAACGCCTGCAGCGAGCTCTTGGTCGCGTGACCCGCCAGATGGGGGCCCACGATGCGCGATTTGCCGCCGACCAGCTCGCAGCCTTCGGGGAGCGCGATCTCGAACACGACGCCGCGCACGGTCTTGCGCTCGAGCGCGCGCGCGCTGATGTGGGCCGGCAGGTAGCCTGCGTTGGCCACCGCGAAGCGCACGCGCCAGGTGTCGGGCCCGAGCGCGCGCACTTCGGTGCGCAGCACCTCGAGCTTCGGCAGGCTCAATGCCAGCTGGGTCAGCCAGGCCGGGAAGCGCGCCACCTCGCGCTCGCGCAGGTGTGGCGGCGGATTGCGCCAGTAGTTCAGGCGGTCCCAGCCGCCGATCTCGACCGCGCCCAGCTGCGGATGCTGGAACGGATACCAGTCGACGTGCGCCCGGCCGTCGCACTGCGCATCGCTCCAGCGCAGCAGCTTGAGGTCATCGGCCGGCGGGTGCTCGCGGTACCAGTGGATCCAGTCGTAGTCGGTGATGCCGGCTTCCTTGTTCGGCGCCCAGATCTCCACCGTCCAGAACAGCGACCCGAGGTGCTCGTACAGCCAGTCCTGCGTGCCGGTGATGATCTCCTTCGGGTGGTAGCGGAAGTCCTCGTAGATGCTGATCGCGGGATAGCCGGTGATCGCTTCGCCGAGCGCCGACAGCCGCTTGTAGATCCACAGGTCCTCGGGCGTCATGTCGTCGTCGGACTGCGTGCCCATCGGCCGCAGGATCACGCCCGAGTGGGTGTGGAAGCTGACGCCGGCTCCGATGTTGGGATGCTTGACGATGAAGTCGACCATCGCCCGCACCTCGGGCTCGCTGGTCGGGTACGGCCCGGCGCCCGTCTGCTCGAACTCCTGCCGCCAGTACGCCGGAAAGTTGCGGTTGAGGTCGAGTCCCTCGCGATCGGGATTGACCTTGATCTGCAGCCCGTCGAAATGGGTCAGCGTGCCCTCGGGCATCACGCGCCAGTAGCGGCCACCGAACTCGCCGGGCTCGCGCGGGATCATCAGCCGGGCATCCTCCGGATGGCTCTTCCACGAGCCGTGCGGATCGGCGATGCGCATGAACAGCACGCGGCCGTCGCCGTCGACATCCTCGATCGCCAGGCCGTCGATCGGTGGCTCGTCGAACGGGTACGGCCGCGTCGACGAGCGGATGAAGCGCGGCCGGTCGGCCAGCGCGAGCTCGGCGCCGTCGGGGTTCAGGCGCGGGCACAGGTAGACCACCCGTGTGTTGAGCAGCTCGACGGCCTTTGCATCGCCGAGGCCATAACCCAGCACCAGGTGGTGCAGCCAGTACAGGCATGCGGTGCTGGCAGTCAGCTCGCCGGCGTGGATGTTGCCGTCGCACCAGAACGCGGGCTTGTCGGTGTCGGCGCCGCTGGCGCTTTGCGTCAGCGCCACCAGCCAGATGTCGCGCCCTTCGTGGCTCTTGCCGAGCGATTGGACGCGCACCAGATCGGGCCGCGCGTCGGCATAGTCGTGCAGCAGGCGCGTCAGCTCGGCGTGGCGATAGAAGACATCGAATCGCGGAATGGGCAATTCGCTCATTTCGAGCCAGGTGCGACAGTGGGCGTTCTGTCAAAGTGTGGCAGAGTGGCCCGCACGTCCCAGCGCGCCGCGCCCTCGTGCAAACCCGCTCACCCCCTCAGACGGGTGCGCCGCTGACCAGCGCGCGGCTCGCCCCGGGGTCAACGCAGCGCGCGTCAGCGGATCGGCAGGAACAGCCGCACGATGCCGCGGACGCTGACCAGGTTGCCGGGGTTGCCGGTCTCCTCGAGCACGCCCTCCATGCGCCGCAGGATGCGCTTGCTGTGGTTGGCCCGCCAGATCAGCAGGTCGGCCAGCCAGGGGTGCTCGTTGACCCGGTTGGCGCGCTCGTACAGGTCGAAGCGCGGCTTCAGCGCCGCGATCGCCGCCTCGTACGGCGCATGCGCGGCGTCGAGCGCACGGCCGTCGGGCGCCGCGCCGTCGCGCACCGCGGCACGCGCCTCGATCAACGAGCGCGCAGCGAGCATGCCGGTCTCCATCGCCTTGCCGATGCCTTCGCCGCTGAAGGCGTAGGTGCTGCCCGCCGCCTCGCCGACCACCATGATGCCCGGTCGCGCCAGCGTCGCGCCATCGAGCGAGCAGCGCAGCGGCGCCCCCTTGAGGTCGCCTTGCATCGTGCCGCCGCGCATCAGGTCGCGCGCCGGCGCGTATACCTCGCAGAAGGTGGCGAACATCTCGCGCAGGTTGACATCCTGCATCGTCTGCCGGCCGTCGCTTTGCTTGGCGTGGCTGTGGATCAGCCCGACGCCGATGTTGAAGACGCCGTCGCGGCACGGAAAGATCCAGCCGTAGCCTTTGCTCAGCCGCTTGTGCCACACCACCTCGAGCTCGGTGATGCGATCGCTCATCGCCGGGTTGTGGACATAGCCGCGCAGCGCCACCGCGCTGGGCGTGCGCCGCTGGCAGAGGCCGGCGGCGATCAGCGCCTGCGGC
>DATIFD010000127.1:0-8107 GCA_035455385.1 Burkholderiaceae bacterium | reverse complement strand
CGGCACGCAGGCGCGCAGTGTTCGAGGCGTTGCGGGCGCAGGACATCGGCGTCAACGTGCACTACATCCCGGTGCATATGCAGCCGTACTACCGGCGCCTGGGAGGCGCCAGCGAGCCCCTGCCCGAGGCCGAACGCTATTACGCAGAGGCGATCAGCCTCCCGATGTACGCGACGCTGATCGAACAGGATCAGGACCGCGTGGTCCGCGTGTTGCGCGAGGCGCTTTGCTCATGAGGCTGGCGGTCATTCCTGCGCGCGGCGGCAGCAAGCGGATCCCGCGCAAGAACATCAAGCCGTTTGCCGGCAGGCCAGTCATCGCGTGGTCGATCGATGCAGCGCGCGAGAGCGGATGCTTTGACAGCATCATCGTGTCCACCGACGACGCCGAGATTGCGGACGTCGCACGTGCGGCGGGCGCCGAGGTACCGTTCATGAGGCCGGCAGCACTGGCCGATGACCACACCGGCACCATCGAGGTGGTGCGCCACGCCATCGAGCATGAATCTGCGCGGCGCGCGATGCCCGAGCTCGCGTGCTGCATCTACGCGACCGCGCCGATGCTGCTGCCGGACGACCTGCGGGCCGGGTTTTCAATGCTGACGGCGGGCGATGCCGACTTCGCGGTGTCGGTGACCAAGTACCCGTTTCCCATTCAACGGGCCGTGCGCGTCGATTCGCGCGGACGGCTCTCGATGTTCGACCCCAATCGATTCACCACGCGTTCACAGGATCTGGAAGAGGCCTATCACGATGCGGCCCAGTTCTACTGGGGCCGCTCGGCGGCCTGGTTGAGCGCCGCGACACTGTTCGGTCCGGCCACCGCCGCCGTGGTTCTACCGAGGCACCGGGTACAGGACATCGATACACCTGATGACTGGACTCGCGCCGAGCTGATGTTTGAGGTCCAGCGTCGCAGGCCATGAGCTCCTGGGCCGACACTCTGGTGATGTTCCGGGTCGACGCGTCGGTTCGAGCGGGGACTGGGCACGTGATGCGTTGTCTGACCCTGGCCTCGGCGCTGAGACTGGCCGGCGCCCGCTGTGAGTTCTTGTCTCGCGAACTCCAGGGCCACCTGATCGACTTCGTGATCGAGAAAGGCTTTGCGGTGCACCGGCTCGCGCCGTGCACCACGACCGGGGCAGAGTCCGCTGGGCCGCCGCACACCGCCTGGCTCGAATGCACGGTCGAAGAAGACGCCGAACAGTGTGCCCCCGCGGTGAGGGCTGGCCGACCCGCGTGGCTCGTGGTGGACCACTACGCGCTCGATGCGCGTTGGGAGGCCCTGGTCCAACCGCCGGGGACGAAATTGCTGGTGATCGACGACCTGGCCGATCGTCCGCACCAGGCCGATCTGTTGGTCGACCAGAACCTGGGCCGCCATCCAGACGCCTATCGGCATCGGGTTCCGGCCTCGTGCAACCTGCTGGTCGGGCCGTCCTTCGCCCTGCTGCGGCCGGAGTTCGCGGCCCTCAGACCCCACAGCCTCCAGCGGCGTGGCGAAGAAGCGTGGCGCCACCTGCTGGTGGCCATGGGCGGGATCGACGAGCCGAACTCGACGGGATCGATCCTTGACACATTGGTTCGCTGCCAGTTGCCCGCCGACTGCCGCATCACGGTTGTCATGGGTGCGGCTGCCCCGGCCCTGCAGCGCGTGCGGCAGCAGGCGGCCGCGATGCCGGTGCAAACCGCCGTCGTCGTTGCCGTGGACGACATGGCCGCTCGCATGGCCGAGGCCGACCTGGCCATTGGCGCAGCAGGGGGTACGGCGTGGGAGCGCTGCTGTCTCGGCCTTCCGACCCTGCTGCTGGCGCTCGCGGACAATCAACAGGCCGGCGCCGCCGCGCTAGAGGAAACGGGTGCCGCCCTTTCGCTGGGCCGGGTCGATTCGCTCCCGAGCAGTCTGCCCGCCGCGCTGGAGCAAGTGAAGGATCCCGCGCGGTTGGCGCGAATGAGTCAAGCCGCCCGGCATGTGACCGATGGTCAGGGCACCGCTCGGGTGATTGACGCGATGGTGGCGATCGATGGCTGAGCGCTTGGCTGCAGTGCCGGGTCGCGTGCGGCCGATGGTCGAGGCGGACCTGGGCCTGGTGCTGGCCTGGCGCAATCATGCGGACATCCGACGGTACATGTTCAACACCAAGACGGTGACCGAAGATGAACACCGGCGCTGGTTCGAGCGCGCCACGGCCGACACGGAGCGAGCGTTGTTGATCTTCGAGCGCGAAGGGCAAGCTGCGGGCTTTGCCAGTTTCTCCTGTGGCCCTCACCCACGCGTCGCCGACTGGGGCTTCTATGCCGCGCCCGGTGCGCCGAAGGGCACCGGCCGCGCGCTGGGAAACGCGGCGCTGCAGCACGCATTCGATCACCTGGCGCTGCACAAAGTCTGTGGGCTGGTGATGGGTTCCAACACGCGATCGGTCAATCTGCATCTTGGCATCGGCTTCAGGCAGGAGGGCCTGCTGCGCGAGCACCACTTCGACGGCAGCAGCTACCAGGACGTCTTGTGTTTCGGTCTCCTGTCGCGCGAATGGCGCGCGCGCTCGAAGGACGAGTGATGCCATCCCCGAGATTCATTCAAATCGCCGGGCGCCGCATCGCCAGTGACGCACCGCCGTATGTCATCGCCGAGATCTCGGCAAACCACAACGGCCTGCTCGAAAACGCATTGCGGCTGATCACCGAGGCCAAGGCCGCAGGTGCATCGGCCGTGAAGCTGCAGACCTATCGACCCGACACGATCACGCTGGACAGCGACACCGAGCCGTTTCGAATCGACGAAGGCCTCTGGAAGGGGCACACCTTGTACTCGCTGTACCAGCAGGCCCACACCCCTTGGGAGTGGCATGCGCCCCTGTTCGAACACGCGCGGCGCACCGGCATCACGCTCTTCAGTTCGCCGTTCGATGCCACCGCGGTCGACCTGCTCGAGCGTCTTGGGGCGCCGGCGTACAAGGTCGCTTCGTTCGAGGCGGTCGATCTGCCGTTGATCCGCTACGTGGCGCGCACGGGCAAGCCGATGATCATCTCCACGGGCATGGCCGATGCGCAAGAGATCGGCGAGGCCGTGGAGGCGGCCCGTTCCGCCGGTTGTCGTGAGCTGGCGCTGCTGCATTGCGTCAGCGGGTACCCGGCTCCAGCTGCCGACTACAACTTGCGCACCATCGCCGACATGCAGCAACGTTTCGATGCGGTGATCGGACTGTCCGACCACACGCTCGACAACACCACGGCCCTGGCCGGCGTGGCGCTCGGGGCTGTGCTGATCGAAAAGCACCTCACACTCGACCGCCAAGGTGGCGGCCCCGACGACAGCTTCTCGCTGGAGCCGCGAGATCTGTCGGCGCTGTGCCGGGACGCCCACACCGCGTGGGAGGCCCTCGGTCGTGTCGACTACGGACGCAAGTCGAGCGAGTTGGGCAACGTGAAGTTCCGACGCTCGCTGTACTTCGTCAAACCCTTGAAGGCTGGTGAGATCGTCACCGCCGACGCCGTGCGCAGCGTGCGCCCCGGCTACGGTCTGGCTCCGAAACATCTGGAACGCGTGCTGGGCCGCAGGGTGCGGCGCGACGTCGGCTTCGCCACGCCCGTGGCCTGGGATCTGCTGGACTGACGCACCGATGCGAGTCGGATTTGCCACCGTCTACTCCTGGCGGCCCCATGTGGAGCACGCCTACTTTCTGGCGCGCCTTGTCGAGCGGGCCGGGCACGAGGCGCACTTCCTCACCTGCGACGCCGATCTGCCGAATTGCTACACGCGTGAACTGCGCGACCGGCCGGGCTGGCTCGAGTGCCTGCAGTGCCGTGCTGGTGGGGTCCGCAGCTACACGGGACGCAACGTGTCGACGATCGGCGAGTGTGCAGACCGAGATGACGGTGTTGCTCTGCCACAGTGGGCCGAATCGAGCGCCAGCACGCTCGGGCGGTTCGAGTCGCCTGAGGACTACGCGGGCGCGGAGTTCAAGTCGATCGCCGGCAGGCTGCAGCCGGCGGTCGAATTGGGGTTCCGCGCGGCACGGGCCTGGATCCGTGAGCAGAGGCTCGACGCTGTCTGCGTGTTCAACGGCCGCATGGACGTCACGCGCGGCGTCTTCGAGGCCGCAAAGTCTCTGGGCGTGCGCGTGGTGTCGATGGAGCGCACGTGGTTCAGCCACGGCTTGCAGCTCTATCCGGAGGAGACCTGCATGGGTCTGCGCAGCGTCCACGCGATCGTCGGGCAGTGGCGCGACCGCCCTCTTCTGCGCGAGCAGGCGCTGACGGCGGCGTCGCACGTCGCTCGCCGCTTCCTACGCGCCAATAGCACCGAATGGCGCGCCTACAACGTCGGCGCCACCGAGGTGGGCTGGCCGGTGCCCTCGGCGCGGCGCCGGGTGCTGCTGATTCCGAGCAGCTTGAACGAGGTGTGGGGCCACGACGACTGGCGCTCGGGCTGGGCCGATCCGCTGATGGCGTACGACGCGCTGATCGACCAGTTGCGTCTGGACTCCACGGATTTGGTGTTGCGATGCCACCCCAACTGGTCTGAGGCGATCGGAAAGCGTGGCGGCGAGCGCTCGGAGCACCACTACTCGCAATGGGCGCGTCGCCGCGGCGTGCTGACGATCCCCAGTGCCGACACGGCAAGCACGCTGGGCCTGATCGAACAGTGCGACGCCATCGTCGTCGCCAACGGCAGCGCTGCGCTCGAGGCCGGCATCCTGGGCAAGCAGGTGATCGCGATCGCGCCTTCGATCTATCAGGAGGCGGGTTTCCGAGACGACGCCACGTCGCCAGAAAAGCTGGGCGCACTTCGCCTGCATGCGGACCTGCCTGAGCACGAGCGCGCGGCGCGGTGTTCGCACCTGCCGCGGATGACATTGCGCTTTGCCTACAACATGGTGCACCGGGTACCGCAGTACACGCCGTTCGTGAGGGCGCAAACGACCACGCGGTTCGAGTACGACCCGCGCGCCGACCCGCAGCGCTTCATCGAGCTGTTGCGCACGGGTGTCCTGCGCCCCGACGACGAAAGGCACGCCGCGGACTCGGCGGATGAAGACGCCGTGTTGCGCCGTATCGGCGAGCGCGACTGGGCGGGCATCGTGCGCGACGCGCCGTCGCCTGCGTTGCCCGCAGCGCAGCGCGTGCAGCGTCGATTGCTGTATCGATCGATCGACATCGTCCGCGATCGGCTGCCGTTGGGCGACCGCTGATGACGACGTTTGCGGAGCTGCGAGCATGCCTGCCTGGTCCGATCTGATGGCCTCGATGGGGCGTCAGCCGCGCTACACGCTGATGCGCGGCGCAGCCCGCTTTGCAGCCGTGAGGCAATCGGTCGGGTGGTGCCGGCGTTGGGTACATCGCGCTCAGCTCGGTCCGTTTCTTCAGCGGTGTGAAGACAGGCTGGCCGACAGCCCGTTCCGGGCGCTGGACCGGCCGGCCTTCGTGCGGGAGTTGCGCGAGCACGGCATCGCCATGGGACTGCAGCTCCCGGCCTCGGTCGTGCAAGAGGTTCGCGTGTTCGCGCAGGGCCACCCCTGCTTCGCCGACCGCGAGCCTGGGCGCGGCTTTCGTCTCCCGGCGCGTGAGGCGGCCCAGGCGGCGCTGGGCAAGACCATTCTGGTGGCCCAGTACTTCAACACGGAGTCGCAGTGCGAAGCCATTCGTCGCCTGTCGTGCGACCCGGTGCTGATGTGGGTCGCCGGCCGGTACCTCGAATCGACGCCCACGTTCGTCGGCGCCAACCTGTGGTGGACCTTTCCGGTCGATGCGTTGGAATCTGACCGCGACCGGCACGCCCACTTGTTCCACCGCGACGTCGACGACTTCCGCTTCTTCAAGTTCTTCTTCTATCTCACCGACGTGCAGCCCGGCGACGGAGCGCACGTGTGCGTGGCCGGCTCCCACCAGCGCCCGCCAATGCTGCGCCCGGGTGACCGCTGGAACATCCGGCGCTACAGCGATGACGAGGTGAAGCGCTGTTTCGCTACCGAGCGCATCATGGAAATCTGCGGTCCGGCCGGCACCGGCTTTGCCGAGAACACGCTGTGCGTGCACAAGGGTCGCACCCCGACGCGCGAGCCGCGTTTGCTGCTGCAGTTGCAGTACGCGCTGTTCGACTACGGGGTGATGCACGATCGCCATCCGGTGTCGAGCTTGCGCATGCTGGCCTAGCGCGCAATGGGCAATCCGGTCGTCGATTGGTTGCCGGCCCTGACCCCGCGCAGGCTGCGTCAGCTGTGGTATGCGCCGCTGCTCGCGCTGGCGATGGGGCTGATGATGGTCCGCTTGCTCGTCATGGCGCGCCTGCTAGACGTGCCGGCATTCGGCGAGTTCAGTGGCGGCATGCTGGTCTCCGCTACGTTCTGCATGGTCGGTGCGCTGGGCCTGCAAGCCATGTTGCAGCGGGAGTGGCCGGTGCGGATCGTCCAGGGTCGGGAGCGCCGCGCGCTGGTGCTGGCGACACAGGCCATGGTGGTCGCGGGCGCCTGTGCAGGGCTCGCAGCGCTGTGCGCCGCGGCGTTGCCTTGGTCCGGAATGAGTGCCTCGCTTCTCGTGTCAGGCGTGATGCACGGTCTCTCGCAGCAGGTGTTCTTGTTGTCGACCATCGACAGTCGCAGCCGGGGCGACAGCGTCGGCTACGCGGCGCAGAACCTGTCGCGCGCCGGGCTGGCATTGGTGCTGAGCGTCGTGGCGGCAAGCCTGTCGCGATCGCCCACTGTCATTCTGTGGGTTGACGCCATCGCCACGCTGGCTCTGGCATGGCGGTTCTTCGGACGGTCGGTGGCGAGGGCGTTCTCGCGACTGCACGCGCTAGTGATCATCGCGATTCGCGGCCTGCCCCGCGTGCCATGGCGTTCGGCCCTGGTGCTGATGACGATCGGTGTCGTGGGGTTCGTGCAGTTGAACCTCGATCGCTGGGTGGCAGCCGATCGCCTCGGCGTCAGCGGCTTTGCGCAGTATTCGTTCGCCTGGGTCGTGCTGTCGTTGGCTCAGTCGGCGCAGGCCGTGATCAACGCATCCGTGTACCCCGCGGTCGCACGCCGATTCGCAGGACATGGCGGCCGCACCGCGTTCAGCGCGTGCTTTCGGGTGTCGGTGGCGCTGCTCGCTCTGGGTGCTGGGGTGGCGACGATGCTCGATCCGCTGTTGCATCTGGCGATCGATCACTGGTACCCCCAGTACGCCGACGCGCATGCACTGATCCCCACGTTCCTGGCAATCGGCGTGCTGCGGGTATCTGACTTCTGGTCGAGCTTCCTGCTGGTCACAGGGCAGGAACGGCAACTGCTGCTCGTCAATCTGGCAGCGCTGATTCTGGCACTCGGGGCCTGGACGGCGTTGCACCTGCCGAGTACCACGCCGGTCGATGCGCTGCGCTCCGTGGGCTGGCTGGCCGCGCTGATCACGGCGACGAACTACGCGGCCGTGGCTGCAAGCGCATGGTGGGTGCGGCAGCGATGACGCGTGTCCACAGGCTGTGGTGCGCCCTATGGCCGGCACGCTGGTGGCGCGCGCTCAGGATGCTGCTCGCGGGTGTCCGGTTCCATCCGAGCGCCGTGCTGCTCGGCCGAGCCGGACAATTGAATGCCGGCCGCGGTACGGTGATCGGCGCGCACGTGCAGATGGACGTCGGACAGCAAGGTGTCATCGAGTTGGGACGCAGCGTCTGGCTGGCCCGCGATACCGAGATTCAGACATCCACCAACGTGCAGTTGGGCGATGGCACGACGCTGCAGCGGCGCTGCACGATCAATGGCACGGTCAGGCTCGGGCGCGGTTGCATCGTGGCGCCCAACGTGTTCATCTCGTCGGGCACGCACCCATTCCGCCTGCAGCCGCACCTGCCGATCCGCGAGCAGGAGCGACTGTCCGATCAGCAAGGCAACGATCGACCGATCTGGATACAGGACGATTGCTGGCTGGGGGTGAACGCTGTGATCTGCCCCGGTGTCGTCGTCGGCAAGGGCAGCGTCGTCGGTGCCAACGCCGTGGTCACGGAGGACGTGCCACCTTACAGCGTGGCAGTCGGTGTGCCGGCGCGAGCTTCCGGATGTCGACTGCGGTGGATGCCGCCGAGGTCGATCGAGGCTGGCCGCGTCCACGACATGGTCTACGTGCTGTCCGGA
>DATIFD010000126.1:0-10163 GCA_035455385.1 Burkholderiaceae bacterium | reverse complement strand
AGCGTCTGCTGACGCGCGGCATGGCGGTGCCGCAGCCGGTCTGACTCCAGGGGGCGGACGCACCGTGGCTGGTGAATGCCGGCCCGTGCCTGCCGCCCGGAGATGGCCGCCGTGGCAGACTGCGGCGCTCGACGCGACAGGAGACCCGGATGAACGCCACTGCCAACAAGCCCCACAACCGCGTGGCGCTGATCACCGGCGCCGGCTCCGGCATCGGTGCCGCCTGTGCGCAGGCACTGCTGGCCGACGGCTGGCGCGTCGCCCTCGCCGGCCGCCGGGCCGACGCGCTGCAGCAGGCGGTCACCAAGGCGGGCGACCCGTTCGGCGACATCGGGCAACGTGCGCTGGCGGTGCCCTGCGACGTCACCAAGCCGGAGGCCGTGGCGGCGCTGTTCGACACCGTGGTGTCGCGCTTCGGCCGGCTGGACCTGCTGTTCAACAACGCCGGCATGGGCGCACCAGCTGTCCCGATCGACGAGCTGCCGCTGGAGAAGTGGCAGCAGGTGGTCGACACCAACCTCAGCGGCTCGTTCTATTGCCTGCAGCAGGCCTTTCGCGTGATGAAGGCGCAGAGCCCGAGGGGCGGACGCATCATCAACAACGGCTCGATCTCGGCGTATGCGCCGCGGCCGATGTCGATCGCCTACACCGCCACCAAGCACGCGGTCAGCGGCCTGACGCGCACCGCCGCGCTCGACGGCCGTGCCTACGACATCGCGGTGGGCCAGATCGACATCGGCAATGCCGCCAGCGAGATGACCGACCGCATGATCGGCGGCGTGCCGCAGGCCGACGGCACGCTGAAGCCCGAGCCGCGGATGCCGCTGAAATCGGTGGCCGACGCGTTGCTCACGATGGCCAACCTGCCGCCGGACAGCAACGTGCTGTTCATGACCGTGATGGCGACCAAGATGCCGTTCGTCGGGCGTGGGTGAGATGGCAGTAGGCGAAGGGAGTCATGGCTGCATTCAACGAAGAGACGGTGCTAACCGTCCACCACTGGACCAACCGGCTGTTCACCTTCACCACCACGCGCGATCCTGCGCTGCGGTTCTCCAACGGCCACTTCACGATGATCGGCCTGATGGTCAACGGCAAGCCGCTGCTGCGCGCCTATTCGATCGTCAGCGCCAACTACGAGGATCAGCTGGAGTTTCTCAGCATCAAGGTGCCGCACGGGCCGCTGACGTCGCGGCTGCAGCACATCCGGCCCGGTGACAAGGTGATCGTCGGGCGCAAGCCCACCGGCACGCTGGTGATCGACTACCTGCTGCCGGGCAAGCGGCTGTACCTGCTGGGCACCGGCACCGGCCTGGCGCCGTTCATGAGCATCGTGCGCGACCCCGACACCTACGACAAGTTCGAGCAGATCATCCTCGTGCACGGCGTGCGCGAGGTCGACGAGCTCGCGTACCACGACGTGCTGGTCGAGCACCTGCCCAAGCACGAGTTCCTCGGCGAGATGGTGACCCAGAAGCTGCGCTACTACCCGACCGTCACGCGCCAGAGCTACCGCAACATGGGGCGCATCACCACGCTGATCGAATCGGGCAAGCTGTTCAAGGACCTCGGGCTGCCGGTGATCGATCCGGCGGTCGACCGGGTGATGATCTGCGGCAGCCCGGCGATGCTGCGCGACCTGAAGGCGATGCTCGAGCAGCGGGGCTTCAAGGAGGGGAACACCTCGATCCCGGGCGACTTCGTGATCGAGCGCGCGTTCGCCGAGCAATAGAGGAGCGAAGCGATGGATCTGCAACTCGCCGGCAAGCGCGCCCTCGTCACCGGCGGCAGCCGGGGCATCGGCAAGGCCGTCGCGCGCGCACTGGCGCTCGAAGGCTGTGACGTCGCCCTGCTGGCGCGCAACGAGGCGGCGCTGGCCGCCAGCGCGGCCGAACTCGCCGCCGTCAGTGGCCGCACCGTGGTCGGCGTGCGCGGCGACACCACGCGCGACGACGAGGTCAAGGCCGCGGTCACCGCTGCCGTGCAGCAGCTGGGTGGCGGCATCGACATCCTCGTCAACGCGGCGGCGGAGCCGGCTGGCTTCGCGGCGCCGCCCAAGCTCGGCGAGATCACCGCCGCGTACTTCCAGGCCGAGATGGACACCAAGGTGATGGGCTACGTGCGCTGTGCGCGCGAAGTCGCGCCCGGCATGCGCTCGCGCGGCTGGGGCCGCATCGTCAACATCAGCGGACTGGCCGCGCGCCAGACCGGCAACGCCGTCGGCAGCATGCGCAACGTTGCAGTCGCCGCGCTGACCAAGAACATGGCCGACGAGCTGGGCCCGTTCGGCATCAACGTGACCGTGGTGCACCCGGGACTGACGCGCACCGAGCGCACGGCGCCGTTGGTGGCCGCGCGCGCCGCGGCGCAGGGCGTGGCGCCCGAGGCGATCGAGCAGCAGATGGCAGCCGGCAACGCGATCCAGCATCTGGTCGACGCCGGCGAGGTGGCGGACGTGGTCGCGTTCCTTTGTTCGCCGCGCTCGCGAGCGATCCACGGCGACGCGATCGCCGCAGGCGGCGGCGCGCCGCGCGCGATCCACTACTAGCGCTCATGGCCGAGGCGTTCAACCTCGCCGTCTGCCGGCACTTCCTGATGGAGCTGCACGTGTCGCCGACCGCGGCGGCGTCGGCGGCGGCGTGGCTGGAATACATTCCACAACTCAACGCGGTGGCGTCCAGCCGCCTGCTGATCGAAGACGGCATGGCGGTGGCGCCGGAGGCGCCCGGGCTCGGCATCGCATGGCGCGACGACGAGCTCGACCGGCGCGCGGTGGCGCGCCACTTGATTCAGGCGAGGACCTAGCAACACCATGGCAGCGCGACTGGCCGGCAAGACGGCATTTCTCACCGCGACGGCGCAGGGCATCGGCCGCGCAACGGCGCTGGCGTTCGCGCGCGAGGGCGCGCGCGTGATCGCCACCGACATCGACGAGGCGGGGCTGGCGTCGCTGGCGCGCGAATGCGGCTGCATCACGCGCCGCCTCGACGTGCTCGACGCCGGCGCGATCGAGGCCGCCGCGCGCGAGTCAGGTGCGGTTCAGGTTCTGTTCAACGCCGCCGGCATCGTGCACGCGGGCAACGTGTTGGAGGCCAGCGAGGCCGACTGGGACCTGGCGTTCAACCTCAACGCGCGCTCGATGGCGCGCACGATCAAGGCCTTTCTGCCGGGCATGCTGGCCGGCGGTGGCGGCTCGATCGTCAACATCGCGTCGGTGGCCGGCAGCGTGAAGGGCGTGCCGAACCGGTTCGTCTACGGTGCCAGCAAGGCGGCGGTGATCGGGCTCACCAAGGCGGTGGCCGCGGACTTCATGGCGCGCGGCATCCGCTGCAACGCGATCTGCCCAGGCACCGTCGATTCGCCGTCGCTGGCCGCGCGCATCACTGCGCAGGCGCGCGCCAGCGGCAAGACCGAAGCCGAAGTGCGCGGCCTGTTCGTCGGCCGCCAGCCGATGGGCCGCCTGGGCACCGCCGACGAGATCGCCGCGCTGGCGGTGTACCTGGCGAGCGACGAGTCGGCTTTCACCACCGGCAGCGTGATGATCGCCGACGGCGGCATGTCGAACTGACAAGAACCCCTTTGATCGACCGCGAGAGGAGACCGCGATGAAGCTGATGCGTTATGGCGCCAAGGGAAGCGAACGACCCGGACTGATCGACTCGCAAGGCAAGGTGCGCGCGCTGTCGGGCGTGATGGCCGACATCGGGCCCGACGAGTTGTCGCCGGCCGGCCTGGCCAGGCTGAGGGCCGTCGATCCGGCCACGCTGCCGGTGGTGGCGCAGCCCGGACGCATCGCGCCACCGTGGCGCTGGTGTGGCAAGTTCCTGTGCATCGGGTTGAACTACGTGGATCACGCAGCCGAGGCCGGCATGCCGGTGCCCAAGGAGCCGATCCTGTTCATGAAGCCGATCAGCGCGCGCGTCGGCCCCAACGACGCGGTGGTGCTGCCGCAAGGCTCGGTGAAGGGAGACTGGGAAGTCGAGCTCGGCGTGGTCATCGGCACGCGCGCCCGCTATATCTCGGAGGCCGACGCACTGAACCATGTGGCAGGGTACTGCGTGGTCAACGACGTTTCCGAGCGCGAGTACCAGCTCGAGCGCGGCGGCCAGTGGGACAAGGGCAAGGGCTGCGACACCTTCGGCCCGGTGGGCCCGTGGCTGGTGACGACCGACGAGATCCCCGATCCGCAGGCGCTGCCGATGTGGCTGGAGGTCAACGGCAAGCGGATGCAGAACGGAAATACGCGTACGATGGTGTTCGGCGTCAGGCAACTGGTGAGCTACCTCAGCCGTTTCATGACGCTGGAGCCGGGGGACTTGATCGCGACGGGCACACCGCCCGGCGTGGGCATGGGCTTGAAGCCGCAACCTCAGTTCTTGAAGCCGGGCGACACCATGCGCGTCGGCATCGAGGGCCTGGGGGTGCAGCAGCAGGCCGTGCACGCCTGGAACCCGGAGCTGATCGACAACTGAACCGGCAAGAGGAGTACGTCAAGCGTGAAGACACGAGTCGTCCGGATCTTCACGGGAGCAACCTTTCGAGTCCCAGAACACATTCAACGCATCGACTCGAAGCACACCCACGGCTGGCAGCTGCGGTACGGAAAATCGAAGATGTTCTCCGACCACAGCAACGACGGCAGCAAGGCGCGCGCGTCCTTGAAGCTGGCCACCGCGGAACTGTTGAAGCGCATCGCCAAGCTGCCGGCACCTTCGGGCCTGCGACGCGACATCGCGTCGAACAAGGGCTCGAGCCTGCCGGTGGGCATCTCCGGCCCGATCGTCCGCACGCGGCCAGGGCGCAACACGCGCGACGCCAGCTTCGGCGTCACGCTGCCGCGCTTCGGCCAGAAGCCGACCACGCGCAGCGTCTACATCGCCACCGAAAACACCTACACGCTGGCGCGCTACAAGGCCGCGCTGGCCAAGGCGATCGAGTTGCGCAAGCAGGCCGAACGGGCCTATCAGCTGGCGGCCACCAAGGCCAAGCGAGCGGAGGCCCGCAAGGGCATGAGATAGCGGCCGCGATCGCGCGAGCGTCCGATGGCCTCGGCCGGGCGGCGCTCGCCGGTCCAGGCGCGCCAGGGAGCGACCATGAACACGGTTGTGGCAGCCGCGGATAGCGCCGCCGTCATTCGCATCCATCCCGCCGACGACGTGGTGATCGCGCGCCGCCAGCTGATGGGTGGCACGCGCATCGACAGCGTCGGCATCACCGTCGCCGGCCTGGTGCCGCCGGGCCACAAGATCGCGGTGCGGGCGATCGCAGAGGGCGCGCCGGTGCGGCGCTACAACCAAATCATCGGCTTCGCGACGCAAGCCATAGCGCCGGGCCAGCACGTGCACACGCACAACCTGGCGTTCTCGACGTTCGAGCGCGCGCACGAGGTGGGCGCCGGCGTGCAGCCGACGGCTTATGTCGAAGAACCCGCCACCTTCATGGGCATCGTGCGCGACGACGGTCGCATCGCGACGCGCAACTACATCGGCGTGCTGACCAGCGTCAACTGCTCGGCCACGGCGGCACGTGCGATCGCCGACCGCTTCCGCCGCGACATCCACCCCGAGATGCTGGCCGACTATCCGAATGTCGACGGTGTGGTTGCGCTGACGCACGGCGCGGGCTGTGCCACCGCCAGCGACGGCGAGGAGCTGCTGGTGCTGCGCCGCACGCTGGGCGGCTACGCAAGGCACGTCAACTTCGCGGCGGTGCTGGTCGTCGGCCTGGGCTGCGAGACCAACCAGATCCAGGGCCTGATGGCGCAAGAAGGCCTGGCCGAGGGCGCGCGCCTGCAGGCCTTCAGCATCCAGGACACCGGCGGCACCGCCAGGACGGTGGCGCGCGGCGTCGACATCATCAAAGGCATGCTGAAGGAGGCAAATCGCGTCCGGCGGCACCCGGTGAGCGCCAGCCACATCACGGTGGGGCTGCAGTGCGGCGGTTCCGACGGCTACTCGGGCATCAGCGCCAACCCGGCGCTCGGTGCGGCGGTCGACCGCTTGGTGCGGCACGGCGGCAGCGCGATCCTGTCGGAGACGCCGGAGATCTACGGCGGCGAACACCTGCTGACGCGCCGCGCGGTGAGCCCCGAGGTGGCCGAGAAGCTGATGAAGCGCATTCGTTGGTGGGAGGGCTACACCGCGCGCAACAACATGTCGATGGACAACAACCCATCGGCCGGCAACAAGGCCGGCGGCCTGACCACGATCCTCGAGAAGTCGCTCGGCGCGATCGCCAAGAGCGGCACCACCAACCTGGTCGACGTGGTCGAGTTCGCCGAGGCGGTGAAGGTCAAGGGTCTCAACTACATGGACACGCCGGGCTACGACCCGGTGTCGGCCACCGGGCAGGTGGCCGGCGGCGCCAACCTGATCTGCTTCACCACCGGTCGCGGGTCGGCCTACGGCTGCGCGCCGAGTCCGAGCCTGAAGCTGTCGACCAACACCGCGCTGTGGCTGAAGCAGCAGGACGACATCGACATCGATTGCGGCGGCATCATCGACGGCAGCGACAGCATCGACTCGGCGGGCGAGCGCATCTTCCAGCTGATGCTGGCCACCGCGTCGGGCCAGAAGACCAAGAGCGAGATCCACGGCTACGGGCAGAACGAGTTCGTGCCCTGGCAGCTCGGCGCGGTGATGTAGCGGCGCCGCGCGTCAGCGCTACGGCTCACCCGCCTGCGCGAACGAATCGATCAACGCCTGCAGGCCGAACTCGAACGTCGCATCCCAGTGCTCGCGCTTGAAGTACGGCGCCGCGGCCATCAGCGCGGGGCAGTGCTCCGCGACGTACGCGTCGCTCACCGGGTCGGCCGCTGACGGACCCTTCGCATAGCCTGAGGTCTCGTCGAGGCTGGCGCCGGTCAGGTAGTAGCCGACGGCGCGAAACTGGCGCGCCGCCTTCTCGGGGTCGGGTTCGACGCCGCGGATCGTGGCGATGACCGAGTCGATGTAGCGCACACCGGTGGGCGTGTTCAGCCGGTGGATCGCCACCAGTGGATACAGCGCCGGGAAGCGGTGCGCCATCGCGCGATACGCGTAGCACGTGAAGCGCAGGCGCTCGATCGGGCTCAGGTGCTCCGGCGGCGTTTCGATCGACGAGATCGCATGATCGACCAATGCGTCGAGCAGATGGGCCTTGTTCGGGAAATGGTGGTAGATGCTCATCGCCTCGCAGCCGAGGTGCTGCCCGAGGCGGCGCGTGCTCAGCTGTGCCAGCCCGTCTTCCTGCACCAGTTCGAGCGCGGCCAGCACGATGCGTTCGCGCGATAGCGGCTGGCGCACGGCTGGTGCCTTGCGCGGTGCGCGGCTGTCGGCCGTGCGGGATCGTCGTGGCGGCGGCATCCGGGTCGATCGTAGCGGCTGCGGGCGTGCTGTGGGTCACGAACTTACGGTGTAAACCCGAACTTGAGTTACAGGCTTACGGTGTAAGCTTTGAGCACTTACAGCGTAAGAACAGGTCGCCTTGAAGCGACTCAGAGCCGGCAACCCCGGTGGGCTGGCCCAAAAGGAGCACGACATGGACCCGATCGAGATCGTTCCGCTGCTGATTCCACTGGCGTACTTCATCGCGCTGGCCGCCGAGGCCCGATGGCCGGCACGGCCGTTCCCGCCGCGCAGTGGCTGGCGCTGGCTCGGCGTGGGATTTTTGGCGCTGATCGGCACGGTTGGCTCGGTGGCGCCGCTGCTGCTGCCGGTGGACTGGATGGCCGCGCACCGCTGGCTCGACGGCACGAAACTTGGCGTGGCCGGCGGCACGCTGGTCGGCTGGCTGGTGCTGTCGTTCATCGCCTACGGGTACCACCGACTGTCGCACGCCTGGGCGCCGCTGTGGCGCATCAGCCACCAGATCCACCACAGCCCGCAACGCGTCGACGTCTCGGGGTCGGCGCTGTTCCACCCGTTCGAGATGGTGATGCAGGTGGTGATGCAGCTGTTCGTCACCGTGCTGGTGCTCGGGCTGAGCCCGCTGGCTGCGGCGCTGACCGGTGTCGTCGCGGCGATGCACGGCATCTTCCAGCACTGGAACGTGCGCACACCGCGTTGGATCGGCTGGTTCGTACAGCGCCCCGAGGCACACTGCCTGCACCACGAACGCGGCGTGCATGCGCGCAACTACGGCGATTTCCCGCTGTGGGACATGCTGTTCGGCAGCTACCACAACCCCGAGGATTTCCATGGCGAGTGCGGTTTCGACGCCCCGGCCGATCGCCGCGTGGGCGCGATGCTCGCCTGGCGCGACGTCAACGAGGACCAGTACGGCAGCCGCAGCCTCGGCGCGCAGCCGGCGGTCCTTGCGCAAAGCTGACACCGGAGCCCGAGCATGAACCCCATCACCGAGTCTGCCGTCGACAGCAAGGCCCAGGCCGACCATGTGCAGGCAGTCGCGACCGCCTTGCGGGGCTACCTCGAAAGCGGCGTGGCTCCGCCGCGGCTGTTCAGCGACGATGTCTTCTGCGACTTCACGTTTCCACTGGGACGCGTGCAGGCTCAAGGTGTCGCAGACGTGCTCGCGCTGCGCCGCCACGGCCACCCGCAGCCGGGCAACGTGCCGCGCTGGCGCGTCGACCCGACGCCGACCGGCTTCGTGCTCGAGTTCGAGGAGCGCTGGCAGCACGACGGCCAGTCGTGGTACAGCCGCGAGATGCTGCGCGCCGACCTGCGCGGCGACTCGATCTGCGCGCTGAGCGTCTACTGCACGGGGGACTGGGACGGTCCACGACAGGCGCGTCACCGCGAGACGGTGCGGCTGATCAGGCCCTGAGTGCCGGCGCCGGTGTGGCGCGCAGGCGCTGCGGCCGGCGCGAGCGCAGCCAGGCAAAGAGCCGTTCGCTCAGCGGGCGCGGCGACACCACGGCTTCGAGCGCGTCGACCGCACGATCCACCTCGTCGAGCGTGTTGTAGAAGTAGAAGCTCAGGCGGCAACTGGCCGGCACCGCAAGGCCCAGCGCATGGTGCGCGAGCGTCGCGCAGTGGCAGCCGGCGCGCGACTCGACGCCGCGCGCGTTCAGCGCTTCGGCCAGCTCCATCGGGCTGCGCCCAGAGACGTTGAACGCCACCAGCGAGCTGCGCCGTGCCGCGTCGCGCGGGCCGTAGATCGTGATGCCGGGCACGTCGGCCAGCCGCTGCAGCGCGTGTGCGGTCAGCGTGCGGTTCCAGCTGCCGATGCGCTGCATCGCGCTCTGCACGGCGTCGCGGTCGATCGCGCGGGTGCTGCCGAAGTAGGTGGCGCGCTGCGGCGTCAGCGCCAGATCGATCAGGATGCGCAGCGCCTGCGCCGACACGATCGTGCCGAGGATGTTGGGTGTGCCGGCCGCGAACTTCCACGGCAGCACGTTGTAGTCCACGTGGTCGGGGAAGACACGGCCGTCGGCGATCATGTCGCCGCCGTACAGGAACGGCAGCGATGCCTGCAGCAGGTGCTCCTTGGCGTACAGCACGCCGACGCCGAACGGCGCCAGCATCTTGTGAAACGAGAACGACAGATAGTCGACGTCCAGCGCCTGCACATCGACGAAGCTGCCGGGCACCAGCTGTGCGCCGTCCACCAGCAGGAGCGAGCGACGTTCGCCACTGGGTTGCCGATAGCCGCTGGTGTTGGCCAGCGTGCGGACCACCGCCAGCGGATTCTTGGTGCCGAAGAAGTTCGACGCGCCGGTGCAGCAGACCAGCTTGGTGCGCTCGTCGATCAGCGACGCCAGGTGCTCGAGGTCGAGCTCGCCGGTGGCCGGATCGAAGCGCGCGAGGCGGTACTCGACCCGCCGGCCGAAGCGCGGCAGGATGTCGCGGCACATCGCGTACCACGGCACGTAGTTGGAGTTGTGCTCCATCATCGTGGTGACCACGTTGTCGCCGTCGCGGAACTCGCTCATCAGTGAGTACATCACCGTGTTGTGCGCCTCGGTGGTGTTGCGCACGACGACGATGTTGCGGCGGCTCGGCGCACCGATGAAGCGCGCGATGTCGTCGTAGGCCGACTCGAAGCGCCCGGTGGTGATCTGCGACGCATCGGACTGGCCGCGATGAACGTTGTCGTAGGCCGGAGCCAGCGCCTGGAACAGCGCGAGCAGCGCACGCGGCGGCTGCGTGCTGGCGGCGTTGTTGGTGACCACGCGGCTGTGCGCCGGGAACACGAAGTGGCTGCGGATGGCTTCCAGGTTCAAC
>DATIFD010000125.1:0-5181 GCA_035455385.1 Burkholderiaceae bacterium | reverse complement strand
CTGGCGAGCTGCGCGTACACGTCGCCGAGGTTCTCGTGCGCGGTCGCGTAGCTCGGATGGGTGTTGATCGCAAGCTCGAGCGCGGCCTTGGCCTTGTCGTAGTTGCCCTGCGAGGCGTAGAGCACCGCGAGGTTGTTGTAGGGCTCGGGCAGGTCGGGGAAATCCTCGATCAGGCTGTTCAGCGCCTCGATCGCCTCGTCGGTGCGTTGCAGCTCGGTCAGCATCACCGCGCGCTGGAAACGCAGAGCGGCGTCGCGCGGCTTTTCGGCAATCGCCTTGTCCACGCGCTGCATCGCGGCAGCGGTGTCTCCGGCGCGAAAAAGCTTGTCGATCTCTCGCACCTCCTGCGCGAGAGACGCAGTGGCAGCCCACGCGAATGCGACGGCGAGGACATGGCGCCAGAAGGAGTGCACGAGGGCGAAGTGGTGCGGTGCGGCATTGCGGCGCCGCTATACTGGATTCGATTGTACGAGCCAAGCGCGTCCGCTGACCGGGGCCCATGAGCCTGCACGTCTACAACACACTGACGCGCCGCGTCGAACCCTTCGTGCCGCTTGAGCCGGGCCATGTCCGCATGTACGTGTGCGGCATGACCATCTACGACCTTTGCCACGTGGGCCACGCGCGCATGATGATGGCGTTCGACGTCGTCTACCGCTGGCTGGTTGCGCTCGGCTACCGCGTGACCTATGTGCGCAACATCACCGACATCGAAGACAAGATCATCCGGCGCGCGCTCGAGCGCGGCATCACGATCCGCGCGCTGACCGACGAAATGATCGACTCGATGCGCACGGACCTTGCCGCCATCGGCACCGCCGCCCCGACGCACGAGCCGCGTGCCACCGACTACGTGCCGCAGATGCTGTCGATGATCGCCACGCTGGAGGGCAAGGGCCTCGCGTACCGTGCGCGCAGCGGCGACGTCGACTTCGCGGTGCGCAAGTTTCCAGGCTACGGCAAGCTGTCGGGCAAGTCGATCGACGAGTTGCGCGCGGGTGAACGGGTGGCGGTCGGCGAGGGCAAGGGAGACCCGCTCGACTTCGTGCTGTGGAAGGCGGCCAAACCCGACGAACCGGCGGACGCGCAGTTCGCCAGCCCCTATGGCCCTGGCCGTCCGGGCTGGCACATCGAGTGCTCGGCGATGAGCTGCGCGCTGCTGGGCGAGACGTTCGACATCCACGGTGGCGGCATGGACCTGCAGTTCCCGCACCACGAGAACGAGATCGCGCAGAGCGAAGGTGCTTCCGGGAAGCCGTTCGTGCGCTACTGGCTGCACAACGGCTTCCTCACGGTCGACAACGAGAAGATGTCGAAGTCGCTCGGCAACTTCTTCACCATCCGCGACGTGCTCAAGCGCTACGACGGCGAGACGCTGCGCTTCTTCATGCTGCGCACGCACTACCGCAGCCCGTTCAATTTCAGCGACGCCCACCTCGACGACGCGCGTGCCGCGCTGACCCGGCTGTACACCGCCTTGCAGTCGGTGCCACCCGCGGGCGTCGCGCTGGACTGGGCGCAGCCGCAGGCGGCCGCGTTTCGCGCCGCGATGAACGACGACTTCAACACGCCGGCGGCGCTGGCGGTGCTGTTCGAGCTCGCCGGTGAGGCCCATCGCACACGCGACGGCGCGCTGACGGCGCTGATCAAGGGCCTGGCCGGCACGCTGGGTTTCCTGCAACAGCCGCCGCAGGCGTATCTGCAGGGCGGCGCGACGCTCGACGAGGCGACGATCCAGTCGCGCATTGCCGAGCGTGCCGAGGCCAAGGCGGCGCGCGACTATGCGTTGGCCGATCGCATCCGCGACGATCTGCTGGCGCAAGGCATCGTGTTGAAGGACACGCCCCAGGGCACGACCTGGGTTCGTGCCTGAGGGTGCCGTCGATGGCCCGTTCACCCGTCACCATGCCCGACTATTGGGACGACGCCTGCCGGCACCTCGGCAAGCGCGACCGCGTGATGCGCAAGCTGATCCCGAAGTTCGGCGAGGCGCGTCTGCAGAGCCGAGGCGATGCCTTCACGACGCTGGCGCGGTCGATCGTCGGCCAGCAGATCTCGGTGAAGGCCGCGCAGTCGGTGTGGGAGAAATTCGTCGGCGCGATCGGCACGCCTTCGAACCGGATGTCGCCGCGTGCGGTGCTCGAGGCCGACGCGGCCACGCTGCGCGGCGCCGGCCTCTCGGCGCGCAAGTGCGAGTATCTGATCGATCTGGCGGGCCACTTCGAGGATGGCCGCGTGCATCCGCGGCAGTGGCAGCAGATGGACGACGAGGCGATCGTCGACGAGCTGGTGTCGATTCGCGGCATCGGCCGCTGGACCGCGGAGATGTTCCTGATCTTCCACCTGCTGCGTCCCGACGTGCTGCCGCTGGACGATCTGGGCCTGCTCAAGGGCATCAGCGTCAATTACTTCAGCGGCGAGCCGGTCTCGCGGGCGGAGGCGCGTGAAGTTGGCGAGGCGTGGGCTCCTTTTCGCTCGGTGGCCACGTGGTACATTTGGCGCAGCCTCGATCCGCTGCCCGTGGACTATTGATGGCCCGCCAGCCCAGTGCGTCCCGCTGTGACCTGCGCCCGTCCCAGGGCGCCCGAGTCGGCCTGCAAGCGGGCTTGCGCGGCACGCGCGCCAACGAGCCTCCACGCCGTCGATGAGCAAGCGACACTTTCTCGATTTCGAGCAGCCGATCGCCGAGCTCGAGACCAAGATCGAAGAGCTGCGTTACGTCCAGAACGAATCGGCGGTCGATATCTCCGAAGAGATCGACCGGCTCGACAAGAAGAGCCTGCAACTCACCAAGGAGATCTACTCCAGCCTGACACCGTGGCAGGTGACGCAGATCGCGCGCCATCCGCAGCGACCGTACACGCTGGACTATGCCGGCGAGATCTTCACCGACTTCACCGAGCTGCACGGCGACCGCGCGTTCGCCGACGATGCATCGATCGTCGGCGGTCTGGCCCGTTTCAACGGCCAGCCGTGCATGCTGATCGGCCACCAGAAGGGGCGCGACACCAAGGAGCGCGGCCTGCGCAACTTCGGCATGCCCAGGCCCGAAGGCTATCGCAAGGCGCTGCGCCTCATGAAGACGGCCGAGAAGTTCGGCCTCCCAATCTTCACCTTTGTCGACACGCCGGGTGCCTACCCGGGCATCGGCGCCGAGGAGCGCGGGCAGTCCGAGGCGATCGGCCGCAACATCTTCGAGATGAGCCAGCTGCAGGTGCCGATCATCACCACGATCATCGGCGAGGGTGGCTCCGGCGGCGCGCTGGCCATCAGCGTGGCCGACCAGCTGGTGATGCTTCAGTTTTCGATCTACTCGGTCATCTCGCCCGAGGGCTGCGCGTCGATCCTCTGGAAGAGCGCCGAGCGCGCTGCCGACGCGGCCGAGGCGCTGGGCATCACGGCGCACCGGTTGAAGGCACTGGGCATCGTCGACAAGATTGTCAACGAGCCGGTCGGCGGTGCCCACCGCGACCCCAAGCACATGAGCGCGCAGCTGAAGCGCGGCCTGGCCGACGCGCTGCGCCAGGTGGCCGACCTCGACGTCAAGGCGCTGCTCAAACGCCGCTACGAGCGGCTGATGGCGTACGGCCGCTACACCGACACCAAGGACCGCTAATGGCCCACCCCCGAAGCGGCCTGGCGGCCGCCTCCCCCTCAAAGGGGGCAACACCAGCGGCCCGGCAAAGCCGGCTCCGCGGTGTTCGCTTGGGCGCGCATGTGCGTGCATCGGTAGTCGCGTTGTTGCGCGGCCTCACCAGGCGGCGCTGAGTCCGGTGCCCTCGTGGCAGCGCCGCGTGGCCGTCGCCTACAGCGCCGGCCGCGACTCGACCGCGCTGGTGCACGTCGCGGCTCGCGCGGCGCGCGATCTGGGTTTCGAGGTGGTTGCACTTCACGTGCACCACGGCCTGGTGCCCGAGGCCGACGCCTGGCTCGCGCTCGCCGAGGAGCAGGTTGCCCGTTGGTGCAAGGCCGGGTTGCCGGTGCGCCTGGTGTCCACTCGACTGCGGGGCCAGCCAGCCAAGGGCGAAAGCGTCGAAGCATGGGCGCGCCGCGAGCGCCGGGAAGCGCTGGCTCGCATGACGCGCGAGGCCGGGGCCGGCGCGGTACTGCTGGCGCACCACCGGCGCGACCAGGCCGAGACCGTGCTGCTTCAGGCGCTGCGCGGCGCCGGACCGCCAGGCCTGGCCGCGATGCCGCGCGCCGTCGAGCGCGAGGGCCTGTGGTGGCTGCGTCCCTGGCTCGAGATGCCGCGTGAAGCGATCGAGGCCTACGTGCGGCGTTACCGGTTGCGCTTCGTCGACGACGCGTCCAACGCCGACGCGCGCTTCGCCCGGGCGCGGCTGCGGCAGACGGTCTGGCCTGCGCTGAGCGAGGCATTCACCGATGCGGAGGTCACGCTCGGCGCCGTGGCGCGTCGCGCTCAGGAGGCGCAAGCCGTGCTCGGCGAGGTGGCGAAAGACGACCTGTCGCGCATCGTCGACGACCAGGGGCGGTTCGGCGTGGCGCCCTGGCTGGCGCTGAGCAGGGCGCGGCGCGCGAACGCGCTGCGCGCCTGGCTGCGCGGCGCGCTGGGGCGCGGTGCGGCCGAAACGCTGGTCGAGCGCCTGTGCACCGAGTTGCCGGATGCGCGCGATGCGCGCTGGCCGGCCGATCGTGGACGCGAACTGGTCCTCTACCGCGGCTGGCTGGCGGTGAGGCCGGCACTCGAGGCGCGCGACGGCGGGCCGCCGATGGATCTGGCGATCGACCTCTCGCGCCCCGGCGTGCATGCGCTGCCGCGCTGGCGCGGGGCACTCGAGATCCGTCGCGTGCAACGCGGCGGCGTGCCGGCGGCACTGCTGAAGGCGTGCCGGGTGGTGGCGCGCCGGGGCGGCGAGCAGTGGCAGGCGCAGGCGCGCAGCACGCCGCGCAGCCTGAAGAAGCAGTACCAGGCGGCCGGCGTTCCCGCCGATCAGCGCGGCGGCCCTCTGGTGTACGCCGGCGACCAGTTGGTCTTTGCGCCGGGGCTCGGTCTCGATGCGCGCGTGCGCTCGGACCTGGGCGGACGCGGCACGCTGCTGTCGCTGCGCTGGCGCGCCGATGCGCCGGTGGCGCCGGACCCGCGCGACCCCAGCGGCTAAAATCGCCGGCTCTTCAACGCTTCGGTTTCCTTGCGGAGGCGCTCGCGCAGCGGTGCACGAG
>DATIFD010000124.1:0-6489 GCA_035455385.1 Burkholderiaceae bacterium | reverse complement strand
GCACCCGACGAGCTGTACCGGGACCAGGCGACGCTGCTCGAGCCGGGCATCACGCTGGTGGTCGATCCGGTCGAGGAGTTCATGCTCGACGACAACCGCGTCAAGACCAAGGGCGGCAAGACCTTCGACTACGACATCGTCGCCATCGCGACCGGGTCGCGGCCGGTGCCCGAACTCATCCCGGGGCTGGCCGAGAACTCGCAGACCTTCTACACGGAGGAGACAGCGGTCAAGATGTTCCGCGCACTGCAGGCGTTCCAGGGCGGGCGCGTCGTGGTGGCAGTCGGCGTGCCGCACAAGTGCCCGATGGCGCCGCTCGAGATCACGTTCATGCTGCACGACTACTTCAAGGATCGCGGCATCAGCGACAAGGTCAAGCTGCACTACACGTACCCGATCGGCCGCGTCCATTCGCTGGAGAACGTCGCCAAGTGGGCGGCACCGGAGTTCGACCGACTCGGCATCTCCTACGAGACACTGTTCAACGTCAAGGAGGTCGACGGCAAGGCCAAGGTCGTGAAGAGCGAGGAGGGCACCGAGACGCCGTACGACCTGCTGATCTCGATCCCGGCGCACCGCGGCATGGAGGTGATCGAGAAGAACAAGCTCGGCGCCGGCGGCTGGATCCCCACCAACCGCCAGCAGCTCAACATGGAGGGGCGCAAGAACGTCTTCGTGCTCGGCGACACCACCAACATCCCGATCAGCAAGGCCGGCTCGACCGCACACTTCGAGGCCGAGGCGCTGGGCGAGAACATCGCGGCGATGGTCAAGCTCGGCGCGCCGGTGCGCGACTACGACGGCAAAGTCTTCTGCTTCATCGAGGCCGGCAAGGACCGCGCAACCTACGCGATGTTCGACTACCAGAATCCGCCAGACCCGAAGCCGCCGACCAAGGCCGTGCACTGGTTCAAGATGGCCTACAACAAGCTCTACTGGATCTCGGCCCGTGGACTGCTCTGAAAGGGGCTGGCGATGAACGGACAATCGCAGGAACCTCGCGCGGTCGACGTCGAGGTCGAGCGCGTGGTCGCGGCGGCGCGCGACGCGCTCACCGACGAAATGGTGTCGCGCCTGGCGACGACCGCTGGCGACGCCATGGACCTGATGGATCAGGTGAATCGCGCCGGGCTGGCGCGTGCGATCCCTGCCCTGGCCCAGATGGTGAACAACGGCGATCTCGATCGGCTGTCGCAGGTGGCCAGGCTCTACAGCTCGGCACAGGATTCGCTGAACGACGAGATGATCGGCCGACTGAGCCAGGCCATCGGTGACGGTCTCGCTTTGTTGGACCAGATCAACCGCGCCGGGCTCGATCGGGCGATCCCGGCGCTGGCCGAGATGGTCAACAACGGCGACCTGAACCGGCTGGTCAAGCTGGCGCGGGTCTACGGATCGGCCGAGGACGCACTCACCGACGAGATGGTGGGCCGCCTCACCGAGACCGTCGGCAACGGCCTGTCGCTGCTCGATCGCGCCAGCCGCGGCGGCGCCGAGCATGTCGTGAAGATGCTCGAAACGCTGCAGGAGAGCGGCGCGCTGGAGCGCGTCGCGACCATGCTGCCGCAGCTCGCGGACCGGCTCGCGACGGTGCAGGAGGTGCTGCAGTGGGTCGATGCGGCGGCCGCCGCGAGCCGCGCTGCCGCACCGTCGGCCGGCGGCATCGGCGGGCTGTGGCAGCTGATGCGCGATCCCGAATCGCAGGACACGCTGCGCTTCCTGCTGGCCGTGGGCAAGCAGTTGCGCAAGGGGTGGGGCGCCAAGGGTTCGTCGTAGCGAGGCGTACCGCCGGGCTCAGTCGGCCAGGTTGTCGGCCACGAGTTCGAGCAGGCTTTCGGGTGCCATGTGCCAGTGCGATTGCCTGGCACCCATCTCCAGCGTGATGCGGCACTGGCCGCAGCTGGTGACGAAGCGCTCGGCACCGGTGGCCTCGACCTGCTCGCGCTTCATCTCGAACACCTTCTGCCGCAACGGCGCCGCGCGCACGTTCGACACCACGCCGCCGCCACCGCCGCAACAGAAGCCGGTGACACCGTGGTCGGGCAGTTCGCGCAGCTCGAACCCGAGCGCGGCCAGCACGCGTCGCGCGGACGCCTCCAAGCCGCCGCGGCGAACGATCTGGCATGGGTCGTGGAAGGTGGCGCTCGCGCCGACCTTCTTCACGCGGATCCGGCCCGACGCGATCACCTCGTCGAGAAACTCGGTCATGTGCAGGATGCGCACCGGCACCTGCGCGCCGTACCAGCGCGCGGCCTCCCAGCGCGCTGCACCGTAGGCGTGGCCGCATTCGGGCAGCAGCAGGGTCTTGGCCCCGATCCTCTGCGCGGTGTCGATCAGCGAGCGCGTGAGCCGCTCCTGCAGCTCCAGATCGCCCTCGTTGAAGCCGATGTTCGACGCATCGAACCCGTCCCGGTGCATCGTCCAGCGCACGCCGAGCCGGTTCAGGATCTTGGCCGCATCGGCGAGCGCCTTGGTGTGCTCGCTGAGTTCCGCCGGCGCGGCGGTGACCAGGATGTCGGCGCTGTCGAGGTCGCACGGGATCGCCACCCCGTGCTGCGCCGACACCTCGGCCAGGATGTCGGGCAGATCCTCGGCCGGCGTCGCGGGGCTGCCCCACTGCCGCGCCGTGCGGTCCATCAGCGCCAGACGCTGCGGCACCAGGCCGGCGTCGTGCATGCCGTGTCGCGCCTGCTTCACCAAGTCGGCGATGTCGATGCCCATCGGGCAGATCAGCGTGCAGCGGCCGCACATGTTGCACGAGTCGTACAGCAACTCCTGCCATTCACGCAGCTCGTCGATCGTCGGCGCGCGCGCCAGGCCGAGCAGGCGCAACAGCGGTGCGAACGGGCTGGCCTCGCGCAGATAGGCGCGACGCAACGGCTCGAGCTTGTGGATCGGCGTGTACTTCGCGTCTCCGGTGACGCGGTGGAAGTGGCAGGCCTGTGCACACAGCCCGCAGCGCACGCAGGATTCCAGGTGCAAGGCCGCGGTGACGCCGAATCCGGCGGTAAAGCGGCGCATCGCGGCGGTGACCCGCGCCGAGTCGTCGAGTTCGCCCTGCTGGTCGAACTGCGTTGTCGCGACGCTCATATCCGCACCCCCCGGTGACTAAAGCGCATCCCGGTGGCGCCGCGCGAGAACGCGAACAAGACGGCGTGCATCAGCTTGCCGAACGGGAACCAGACGAGCAGCAGCTCCAGCGACAGCAGGTGCACTGCCAGAGGCCCGCGGTAGACGGCGTGAGCATGCGCCACGGTGGCCGCCGAGGGTTCGGCGATCACGGCCATGCCGGTGAACATCGGCAGGAACGTGACGGTCCAGCTGATCACGTCGTCGGGCCGGGAGATCGTCTTCAGCACCGGGTCGGTCAGCCGTGCTGCCAGCGCGATCAGCAGCGACAGGATCGTGGCAGCGGCGGCAGCAGCTATCACTGCATCGGGCAGGGCCGGCCAAGACAGTTTGGTGTAACGGTGGATGAACGCGATGTGCGGCGCATAGCCGAAGAACACGAGCGCCAAGCCGATGTGAAAGACATAGCCATTCACGGCGGCGGTTCGCGCGGAGGGCCCGAACTCGCGCCGCGGCCACATGCCGCGCACGATGCCGTGCCAGGCGCCAGCAGCAGCAGACGGGGCAGCCTCGCGCGCCATGGAGTGGTCGGCGGCCCGCGGGCGCCGCAGCACGCCGGCCAGCCGCCAGAGCGTTCCCAGCACGAAGACGGTCAATGCGCCGATGAGCCCGGGCCCACGCGCGAAATCCAGCAGGTCCATCGACACCTTCCGTTGCGGGTACGCGGTCGGAGCGCTGTGACCCCATCGGCTCCCGACCGGGTCGAGCGCGACATGGCGCATCGTCTCTCACCGTGACGCGCAGACACCATAGCCTCTTTGGGGTATTTCAGCCCGCCACGGGGGCGGGTGGGCCGGCGCTTGGCGGTTGCAGGCCGGTGTGCCAACGTCAGACTGGCGCCTTGCGTCGACCGCGCGTGACGGGATGGGACTGCCCGATGGAGCGCGCCGCCGCGGGCGGGTTCAGAATACGGTCTGACGCAGCAAGGAGACAACCCCGCTCGGACGGGGCCACGACATGCGCACCGACTGGCCTGAGCACAGGGTCGAGTTGCCGCCTTCGGCCGGCCGGCGTTCGGCCGAGCCGGGCATCCTGGCCGAGATCGCGGCCGGGCTCGCTGCGGGTACCGACCTGCACGGCCTGCTGGCGCGGTTCCTGACGCCGATCATGCAGATCGCCGGCGCGCGCGCCGGAGCCGTGCGCGTGCTGTCGCCCGAGGGTGACCGGCTGCAGATGATCAGCGAGGTCGGCTTGCCCGACCACGTGGCGCGCGCCGAGCGCGCGGTGGACCCGACCTGCGGCGTGTGTGGCTCGGCGTTCTCGCGCGACGCCATCATGTCGGCTGGCGACCTCGGCCACTGTGCGCGCCGCAGCCACGACCAGTACTTCGGACAGGAGTGCCAGCAAGTCATGGCGGTGCCATTGACTTACCGCGGGCGCGTGCTGGGCCTGTACAACCTCTTCTTCGACAGCCGGCCGGCGCCCGACGACGAGTTGCGCGCGCTGTTCAAGTCGATCGGCGAGTTGCTCGGGCTGGCGCTGCACAACGCGCTGCTCGAGCGCGAAACGCTGCGCGCGACCGTGCTGGCCGAGCGCCAGGCGATGGCGGCCGAGGTGCACGACTCGATCGCCCAGACGCTGGCATTCGTGAAGATGCGCCTGCCACTGCTGCAGGAGGCCATTGCGGGCCACGACGAGACATCGGCGCTGAAGTACTGCGCCGACGTGCGCCAGGCCGTCAGCAGCGCGCACGGCAATCTGCGCGAAGTGTTGACGCATTTCCGCGCACCGCTGGATCCGCTGGGGTTGCAGCACGCCCTGCAGAGCTGCACCGCGGCGTTTCGCGAGCTGACGCCGATCGACCTGTCGTTCGACGGGCAGTTGCCTGATCTGCAGCTGTCGGTGGCGCAGGAGTTCCAGCTGCTGCGCATCGTGCAGGAGGCATTGGCCAACGTCGCCAAGCACGCCCAGGCGCAACGGGCGTGGCTGACGATCCACCGGCATGCCGGGCGGGTCGACGTCGTGGTCGAGGACGACGGCAACGGCTTGCCCGAGCCGCCCGCGGCCGATGGTGGGTCGCACTATGGCCTGGAAATCATGCGCCAACGAGCCGCCAGCCTGGGCGGCACGCTCGACGTCGGCCCGCGCGCTGGCGGCGGGACGCGCGTGCACCTGAGCTTCCCGACCGAGGCCAAGCCGGTGGCGGTCCAGTGGACGACATGAACGCCGGGCCGCTTCGCGTCGTGTTGGTCGACGACCATGCGCTGTGCCGCAGCGGGCTGAGCGACCTGCTGCACCACCGCGGCAACATCGACGTGGTGGCGGCGCTGGGCGACCCCTCGCAGGTCGCCCCGGTGCTGCTGGAGCACAAGCCCGACCTCGTGGTGCTCGACCTGCGCATGCCATCGACCGACGGCCTCACGCTGCTGCGCCGCCTGCGCTCCGAAGGTTGCGACACGCCCGCTGTCGTGCTGACGATGAGCGACTCGGAGGCCGATCTGGCGGCCGCGCTGCGCGCCGGCGTGATCGGCTACCTGCTGAAGGACATGGAGCCCGAGGAGGTGGTGGGTGCGATCGAGCGCGCGGCGCGCGGCGAGCTGGTGGTGGCGCCGGCGATGACGCTGAAGCTCGCGCAGATGCTGCATTCCGGCGGCAAGGGCGGCAGCGATCGCAAGGGCCTGATCAACTCGCTGACCGACCGCGAGCGGCAGATCCTCGACCGCTTGGCGCGCGGCGAGAGCAACAAGGCGATCGCGCGCGCGCTGGACATCAGCCACGACACCGTCAAGCTGCACGTGCGCCACATCCTGTCGAAGCTGAACCTCAGCTCGCGCGTCGAGGCGGCCGTGTTCGCCGTCGAGTCGCGCGCCGCCGACGAGGGCCGCATCAGCCGCTGAGTGCGGTTTCCAGCGCGGCGCGTGTCGGCGGCAGTGCCGCGGCACGCAGCGTGTCGAACCAGTCCAGCTGGTTGCGCAGGCGAACCACCTCGCCGACGATGATCAGGCACGGCGACGCCAGGCTCGCCTCGGCCACGCGGGCGTCGAGGTCTGCCAGCGTGGCGCTGACCACCTGCTGGTCGAGCGTGGTGCCCTGCTGCACGACTGCCGCCGGCGTCTGTGCCGGCAGGCCATGGGCGACCAGCTGCCGGCAGATGTCGGGCAACGCCGACAGGCCCATGTAGATCACCACGGTCTGGCGCGGCCGCGCGAGCGAGACCCAGTCGAGGTCGCAGCTGCCGTCCTTCAGGTGACCGGTCACGAAGACGCACGACTGCGCATGGTCGCGGTGGGTCAACGGAATGCCGGTGTAGCTGGCCACGCCGCAGGCGGCGGTGATGCCGGGCACGACTTCGAACGCCACGCCCTGTTCGGCCAACGCCTGCAGCTCTTCGCCGCCGCGGCCGAACACGAAGGGATCGCC
>DATIFD010000123.1:0-14010 GCA_035455385.1 Burkholderiaceae bacterium | reverse complement strand
GTGTAGCTGAAGCGCTCGCCGGCCGCCGCCTGCAACTGCGCCTGGCGCTCGGTGTAACGTGGACTGGCGAAGCGGTCTTTCCAGCCCAGGCGATCCCAATAGTCGACGTGGAACGCCGCCGCGAGCACGCCGGGCTTGTCCTTCAGCGTCGACAGCCAGCGGTCGGCGGGCGGGCACGAGTTGCAGCCTTCCGACGTGTACAGCTCGACCACCGTCGGCACACCCGTGCCCGATTCGGCGCCGCAGGCCTGGGCCTGCGCGCCGACCGCCGCGGCCAGCAGCGACAGCATGACGCAGCATGCCGCAAATCCCCGATCGTCACCCATGTCCGGCCAACCTCCTGGTGCGCCACGCTGCACCGAGCCATCAGTGGGTCGCGCGGCGGCGTCCCCTCTTACAGCGAGGACAGTGCCGTGGGACGGCGGCGCGATTCGGTATCCTTGCCGCCCCCCGCATGGCCGCCATCCACATCACCGACATCGAAGCCGCCATCAACTGGTGGCGCGAGCGATCGCCCTCGCCCGACGGTATCACCGCGTGTCCCGAGGTGCGCGCGCTGGCCGAGGTGTACGCGCGGCTGGTCTACTACCGCGAAGACGAGGCGGACGAGGCGTCGCTGAGCGAGGCCGCGCGCGACGCGTGGCTGCGCTGGTATGCGCACACGCCCGACGCGCCGTGCATCGCGATCTGTTCCACCGCGCAGGGCGACCCGGTGTGCAAGGGCTGCGGCCGCACCGAGCACGAAGTGCAGCACTGGCCGCAGATGTCGCCGGCCGAGAAGCGCGCGGTCTGGCGCCGCATCACGCTGCAGGCCTCCGCCTGGCGCTTCAACCGCTATGCCGAGCGCGCCCGCACCGCCAGCGGCGTCGATCACCCGCAGACACGGCCCGCCGCCCGCGTCAAGCCATGACGACCCCGCTGCCAGGCGGCGTGACCCCCGCGGTGCCGTCGGCGTCGGCGCTGTGGCGCGACGACGCACGGCGCATCGCCGCACTGGCCTGGCCGGTGCTGGTGGGCCAGCTCGCGGTGCTCGGCTTCGCCACCGTCGACACCGTGCTGGTGGGTAGGCAATCGGCCACCGACCTGGCGGCGCTGGCCGTCGGTTCGGCGGCCTACATCACCGCGTTCATCGGGCTGATGGGCATGGTGCTGGCGATCAGCCCCATCGTCGGCCAGCTCTACGGCGCCAGACGTCTGGAAGAAGCCGGTCACCAGTTGCACCAGAGCGTCTGGCTGGCACTCGGGCTGTCGGTGCTCGGCAGCACGTTGCTGGTTTTCCCGGCGCCGTTCCTGATGCTGTCGCGCGCCACGCCGGAGGTGGCCGACAAGATCCGCAGCTACCTGCTGGCGCTGGCATTCGCGTTGCCGGCCTCGTTGCTGTTCACGGCCTACCGCGGCTTCAACACCGCCGTGTCGCGACCCAAGGCGGTGATGGTGCTGCAACTCGGCGGGTTGGGCTTGAAGGTGCCGCTGTCGATGGCGCTGGTGTCGGGCGCGCCTGCCCTCGGCGTGCCGGCCTTGGGGGTCACCGGCTGCGGGCTGTCGACCCTGACGGCCATGTGGGCGCAGGCGATCGCGGCCTACCTGGTGCTGCGCAACGACCCCTTCTATCGACGCTTCGCATTGCGCGGCCGCGGGCTGGACCGGCCGCAGCGGGCGTCGCTGATGGCCCTGTTGCGACTGGGCGTGCCGATGGGGCTGACGATCCTGATCGAGGTCACCGGCTTCGCTTTCATGGCGATCTTCATCGCACGGCTCGGCGCCACGCCGGTGGCGGGCCACCAGATCGCGGTGAACCTGGTGTCGATGATGTTCATGGTGCCGATGGCGCTGTCCAACGCCACCTCGACACTGGTGGCGCAGTGCATCGGCGCGGCGCGGCTGCGCGACGCATGCCGCCTCGGCGTGCACGGCCTGCAGGTCACGCTGGCCATGGCGGCGCTGATCGGCTCGCTGGTGTACCTGGCGCGCGGGACCATCGTCGGCCTCTACACCGCCGACGCCGCGGTGGCGTCGGTGGCGCTGACGCTGCTCAGCTGGGTGGCGCTGTTCCACCTCAGCGACGCACTGCAGACGCTGGCGCAGTTCGTGCTGCGCGCGTGGCGCATCACGGTGATCTCGCTGGTGGTGTTCGTGCTGTCGATGTGGGGGCTCGGCCTCGGCGGCGGCTACGTGCTCGCGTTCGACACCTGGGGCGTCACGCCGGCGCCGTGGCGCGGCCCCGTCGGCTTCTGGATCGCCTCGACCGGCGGCTTGCTGAGCGCCGGCGTCGCATTGACCGCGTTCCTGCTGTGGATGCAGCGTCAGCGCATGCGTGAACTGGGCACCACCTAGACCGGCAACGCCATCGCGAAGCAACTGCCGCCGCCGTCGCGCGCTTCGCAGCGCACGCTGCCGCCGTGGCGCTCGGCGATCTGCTTGACCAGGCTCAGGCCGAGGCCGACGCCGCCTTCGCGCTCGGCATGCCCGGGCAGGCGGAAGAAGGCCTCGAAGATGCGCTCGCGGTACTCCGGCGGCACGCCGGCGCCGCGGTCGCATACCCGCAGCAGCGCCGACGCGCCCTCGCGCTCGACGAAAACCTCGATCTCGCCGGCCCCGTAGCGGCGTGCGTTGTCCAGCAGATTGCGCAGGGCGCGGCGCAGCAGCCGCTCGTCGCCCGACACCGTGCACGGCGCACCGCTGACCTGTGCGTCGACGCGTGCAGCTTCCTCCGCCGCCAGGCCGAGCAACTCGACGCTTTCGCGCTTGAGCGTCCAGGCGCCGGCATCGAGCCGGCTCGCCAGCAGCACTTCTTCGACCAGCAGGTCGAGCTCCGCGATGTTGGCCTCGACTTCGCGCCGCAGCGTGTCGCGCTGCGCGCCGTCGGCCTGCGACAGCATCGCCATCGCCATCCTCAACCGGGCCAGCGGCGAGCGCAGCTCGTGGCTGGCGTTGGCCAGCAGGCTCTGGTGCGAGCGCAGCAGGGTCTCGACGCGCTGCGCCGCGCGGTTGAAGCTGCGCGCCACCGCGGCCACTTCGTCGCGCCCCGACTCGTCGACGCGTTGCCCGAGCGAGCCGGCGCCGAAGCGCTCGACCCCGCGCTGCAAGGACTCGAGCCGGCGCGTCAGGCTGCGCACCACCGGGTAGGCGCCGGCCGCCACGGCCACGAACAGCAGCGCCAGCAGCGCCAGCAGCCCGACCCCAGGCGACCACTGCGGCGGCATCAGCAGCGCCGGCCAGTGGACACCAGGCGGCCGCGGTGGCGGGCCGGGGCTGCGCGCCGCGTCGGGCCCCGGCGGCGCCATCTCGCCACGCACGCGCCCGCCCAGGCCGCGCATCAGGCCCGGGCGCATCACCCACAGCGTGCGGCCGTCGTCGAGACGCACCGGCACGCCCTGGCGCCCACTGTCCGCTTCACGGCGCAGGTAGGCATCGGCTGCACCGATGCGCTGGCCGTTGGCGTCGTCGAGCGCCATCGGCAGGCGCAGGCGCAGCGACCACTCGCGCAGCGCGGCCACCTGCTGGTCGGGGGCCGCGTCGGCGGGCGGCAGCGAACGCTGGACCAGCTCGGCCCAGGCGCCCAGCCGCTCCGACGCCGCGCTCTCGATGCGCGCGCGTTCGCTCTCGAGGTGCCGCTGCACGAACCAGCCCGACACCAGCGCGAAGGCGCCCAGGACGCTCACGACCGTGAGCCAGATGCGCAGGTACAGCGACCCCACGGCGCCGGCTCGTCGAGGTCAGGCCGCGCCGAGTCGCGCCGTGCGCCGGGCGACACGCGTGTGGGCCATCAGGCCTCGGCGTCCTGCTTGCGCGCGAAGACGTAGCCGACGCCGCGCACGGTGAGCAGCCGCTTGGGCGTCTTGGGGTCGTCCTCGATCGCCGCGCGGATGCGCGACACATGCACGTCGATGCTGCGGTCGAATGCCTCGAGCGGATGGCCCTTCAGGCTGTCCATGATCTGGTCGCGCGACAGCACGCGCCCGGCACCCTGGGCCAGCACCACCAGCAGGTCGAACTGGTGGCTGGTGAGGTCGCACGGCTTGCCGTCGATGCGCGCCTGGCGCGCGCCGAGATCGATCTCCAGCCGCCCGAAGCGCATCACTTCGTCGTCACCGGGCGGCGCCGCGCTGCGCCGCAGCAGCGCCTTCACGCGAGCCAGCAACTCGCGCGGCTCGAACGGCTTGGGCAGGTAGTCGTCGGCGCCGATCTCCAGCCCGACGATGCGGTCGGGCGGCTCGCCGCGCGCGGTCAGCATCAGCAGAGGCAGTCGGCGCGTGCGGGCGTCGGCGCGCAGCTCGCGCGTGAGGTCAAGTCCGTCGCCATCGGGCAGCATGAGGTCGAGCAACAACGCGTCGAACGACCCCTGGCGCAGCTGTTCGCGACCGTTGGCCAGCGAGCCCGCCGTCGTGACGTCGAAGCCGTTGGACTGCAGATAGTCGGCCACCATCGCCGTCAGGCGGGTGTCGTCGTCGATCAACAGCAGGCGCGCGGTCGTGTTCGGCATGGTGCGAAGGTCTTCGAACGGCTTGCGCCGGCCCGCCGTCGACACGGCGTCCGGCGCGCGGCGGGCGATGCGGCCTAGCTTACCCCTTGGGCTGATCGAGCGCGCGGCGCTCCTGCTGGTGCCGCTGCATCATCTCGCGACGCTGTTGCATGCGCGTGGCCAGTTGCTTGCGCTGGTCGGGCGTCAGCACCGCCGCTGCGTCGAGCATCGCCTGCGTCCAGCGCTTGCTGGCGACGTCGTGCTGCTGCAGCATCTGCTGGCGCAGCGACTCGACCGCCTGCGCATCGACCGTAGGTTGTGCGAACAGCGACATCGACTGCTCGCGCAGGCTGCGCGACGTGTCGCGCTGGGCACGCAGGTCGGTCATCGCCGACTTCATGATCTCGTGGATGCGGCTGCGCTGCTCCGCGCTGGCGTTGACGCCGTCGAGCATGCGGTCGAGCATGCGGCCGGCGTGCGGCCCGCGACCGAACATCGCCGGGCCGCCGTCGGGCGGCATCGGCTGCTGCGCGTGCGCGACCGCGACGAAGGCGCCGGTCAGTGCCAGCAGCAGTGCCGCGGCAAACAGGCGCACGTGGCGCGACGGAAGGTGAGCGATGGTTCTGGCTTGCATGGTGTCCTCACGGGAGTTCGATGGCACCGATGCTGAGCGCCGCACGTTGCCCAGCAATGGGCCGGCGGTAAAGCAGCGTAAAGGCACGCCGCCGTGCGACGTCAGCCGACGGCTGGCTCCACGCGCGTCAGCCGCCTGCGCATCGCGAAGTCGGGGTTGGAGCACGACAGCTCCAGCCGCAGCAGCAGGCCGCTGGTGCGATCGACCGCCATCACGCCGCTCAGGGGGGTGAAGCCGCCATCGAGCGTCGGCGCGTCGCCGAACAGCTCGATCACGGCGACGTCGAACGAGCGCCCGACGATCTGCTGCACACCCTGTGCCACCACTTGCCCGCGCACCCGCGCCGGCGCCATGCTGCCGGGGTCGGCTGCATAGAGGTCGCCCACGAGCACCTGCCCGAGCTGCAGGTCGGGCTTGAGCAGGCGGCGCCACGAAACCAGCGGCGCCCGGCTGTCGGGACGCGTGTTGCCGGCCAGGTCCTGCGACCACGGCCCCGGCAATGGCTGGCCGCCGAGGTCCGGCGCAAACTCGACGTGGTCGCGCTTGAGCACCGTCACGCGCATGCCGAGCTCGCGGGCTGGCGCGCGGTTGCCGGCGCGCTCTTCGTACACGAAGCGCTCTCCGGTGCGCAGCGGCAGCGCTGCGGCACGCGCCGCGCTCATCGCCTCGGGCGGTGGCGGGCACCCGTGGCGCTGCGCCGCAAGCTCCAGCGCCTCGAATTGCCCCTTGAGGCTGGCGAGTTGCTGCGCCTCCGGTCCATCGGGGCGCATCGCGATCAGCGCCGGCGAGAAGACGGTGACGCCAACGCTGAGCGCGATCATGTTGCTGCCGACCCGTTCGTCGACGGCGTAGGCAACGTCCGCCGCCTTGAGCTGCACGCGATCGGCCTCGTCGAAGATGCGCTCGCAGTCCCACTGCGCATAGCGGGCCGGGTCGCCGGGCTGGGGTGCGACGTCTTCCGAGCGCGTGGCGCAGCCGCCGGCCACGCACATCAACACGGCGGCCAGCGCGCAGCGGCTGTGCAGGCGAGGTGTCACGAACAGCGGCTCACGTCGAGCGATCAATGGTAGCGCGCGCCGCTTTGCTGCACGCGGTCACCCATGCAGACCGGTGGTCGCTTCGGCCGCGAGCTCAGACGCGCGCCAGCGTGTGCGACACCGACAGCGCCGGCGCATGCGCCAGCGTCTGGTAGACGACGCAGTAGCGCTCGGTCAGCCGCAGCAGCGTGGCCAGTTGCTCGGGTGGTGCATCGGTGTCGAGATCGAAGCGCAGGCGGATCGCCTGGAAACCCACCGGCGAATCCTTGGCCACGCCGAGCGTGCCGCGGAAATCGAGATCGCCTTCGGCGTGCACCCGCGCGTCACGCAAGGCGATGCCCAGCGCGGTGGCCACTGCATTGAGCGTGACGCCGGCACACGCGACCAGCGCCTGCAGCAGCATGTCGCCCGAGCAGGCCGCCAGCCCGTCGCCGCCGGTGCCCGGGTGCAGGCCGGCACGCAGCAGTTCCTGGCCGGTGCGCACGTCGCAGGTGACGCCGTCACCGAGCCGGCCGTCCGCACGCAGCGTGATGCGCGCCGCAGCCGGTTGCTCGCGATAGCGGTCCTTCAAGGGTGCTTGCAGCGCACGCAGCGCCTCGCTGTTCATCGCTTGTCTCCTGTCGGTGATCTGGGTCCGTGCCGATGCGGCGATGGTAGCGGTGGACCCTGCGCCGCGCTCAGCGCACAGGCGGCGGGGCCGGCCCGTCGACGATCAGCTCCGGCGCGGGCGGCTTGACGAGGTGCGCAGCGTCGGCTGCGGTGGCATGCAGCCAGCGGTCGACGTCTTCGAGCTCGATGGCCACCACGCTTCGCTTGTCCTGCTGGTCGGGGGGAAGACGCGGGTCGGGCTTGTGCATGCGACGCATCAGCGGGTGATCGTCGGCGTTGATGGTCAGCATCGTGTAGCTCTCGAGCTCGGCGCCCGTGCTGCGATCGACCCAGGCGTTCCAGAGCCCGGCCAGGCCCCACGGCGCACCGTCGGCACGACGGAAGCGCCACCAGACGTTGCGTCCGCTCTCCCAGTTGGGCTCGTCGAACGACCAGGCCGGGATCAGGCAGCGCTTGCCGTAGCGCCATGCATCCTTGAACGAGGGCTTGCTCGCCACGTCCTCGAAGCGTGCGTTCACCGTGGCGTAGCTCAGCCTGGACGTCTTCGCGAACCACGGCACCAGGCCCCACTGCCCGATGACCAACTCGCGCTCGGGCTCGGTGGCATGCCGCGCGGCGCGGATGAACGGCCCCGGCGAGCGCGGAAACAGCTCGTCGCCGCGCCAGGCATCGTCGCGCCCGACGTGCCAGTGTCGCTCGATCGCGGCGGCGTCGGGGCTGATGTAGCGGGTGCACACGCGACCCATGATCGCACGCGCGTGCCGCGGCCCGGCCGCCGGCTGGGCACTGGACCATGCAAAGGCCGGTTAGGCATCCAGTACGAGCAGCCGTTCAAAGGGCGTCCCGCTCCCATCCCGCACCTGGGTGGCGCTCTTGCACGCAGGGGCCATTGCCTGCCCGCTGGATGCGGTGCGGCAGATCGGCGCGGGCCTCGACGAATGAGCAGCCCCGGCCGGCGCTGCCGCCACCCACCTACGAGATGCTGTAGCGCTCGAGGAACCTGGGCCACACATTGAGCGCGTACTGCAGCTGCAGCGTCGCGCGCAGGCCGGCGTCGGCCGCAGGACCGGTGAACGCCTCCCATTCGGCCGCCGTCATGTGGTCGCCCATCGCCTCGGCCACCAGCAGCGCGAAAGGGGCCGGCGGCAACATGTGGTCGCCGAAATCGACCAGCCGGTACCGACGGCCCTGCATCACGAGGTCCAGCACGTCGGCCGCCGACGCCTGCGGATGCGACTTGCGCAGCGCCAGCGACTCATTGACGATGGCAAGGCCGATCGGGTCAGGCATGGACGCACTCTAACGCGAGCGACCCGCGCCGCGTTGCGCGCTGCCCAGCCGGGAGCGGGGGTTGGCACCCGGCTTGGGGGACCGCTGCCGCTGCGGCATCGACAGTACAGCCGCCCGCGCGCGAACCGCCGGGCCCGCATGAAACGCCGGCCCACATCGCCGGTACGGCGCTTGACCCGTCGTGGGCAAGTGGTCAGCATGCCGCCATGAAGCGGTACGCGTGGGCTGTGTTGTCGCTGGCGCTGCTGGGCGCGGGTGCGGGCGCGCGCGCCGAGTCGCTGCGTTGTGGCAACGGCACCGTCGACGAGGGCGATTCGCGCATCGCCGTGGCCTACAAGTGCGGGCCGCCGCTGCTGGCCGACAACTACTGCGCGCCGGTGTACTACGCGCAGACGCTGAACCCGGTGCCAGAGCCATTTGCCAGCGTGATGGTGCCATGCCTTCCGGTGGACGAATGGCTGTACGACCGCGGCCAGGGCAACCTGATGGCCACCGTGCGCTTCCGCTCCGGCCGCGTGCAGTCGATCGTCTACGGACGCGTGCCGCGCTGACCACTGCACCCGGCCAGCACATTTGGTCACATTGCGGCTCGCTATCATCGACCGTGCTTGACATGCAGTAGCCAGGAGATGGAAGCATGAACAAATCGATGATGCAGGGTATCGTGGTCGGAGGCATCGCGATGGTGGTGCTGGCAGCCGGTGGCGTCACCGGGTACAAGGCGCTGACCAAACCCAAGTTCGCCGACGTCGTGGCCGTGAAGGAGGTGACGCAGACTGTCGTGACCCCGCGCGAGGAGTGCCAGGACGTGCAGGTGCAGCACCAGGCGCCGGTGCAGGACGAGCACCGCGTCGCCGGCACGGCGATCGGCGCCGTGGCCGGTGGACTGCTCGGCAGCACTGTCGGCGGCGGCAAGGGCAAGACGCTGGCCACCGTCGCCGGCGCCGCGGCGGGCGGCTACGCCGGCAACCAGGTGCAGAAGAACATGCAGCAGAAGGACGTCGTCACGTCCACCGAGCGCCGCTGCAAGACCGTGCAGGACAAGTCGGAGAAGCTGCTCGGCTACGACGTCACCTACCGCCTCGACGGCAAGCAAAGCGTCGTGCGCATGTCGTCCAAACCGGGCGCGACGCTGCCCGTGAAGGACGGCAAGGTGGTGACCACACCGGAGGCAAAGTCCTGAGCGCTGCGCACGCATGACGCGCGACGAATGGCTCAGCCAGTTCGAAGACGAGCTGAAGAAGCTGCGCCCTCACGTCGGCGAGCGCCTCGCGCACACGCTGGCGCTGCAGAAGTTCGACCAGCGCCAGCACCCGCGCGATCTCGCGCGCGAATACGACAAGGGCCTGCGCGCCGCCGCGACACCGGCCAAGAAGAAGGCCCGGTGACGAACCGGGCCAAGTGCCTGTTGCCAGAGGAAGGAGACTCAGGCCATGGACAGCAGCAGGCGAGTCCACTGTATGCCTGGTTTCGCTAAAGAGGCGCCCCTGGTTTGAGGGACTGCGGCGAAGCCGCCTGGCCACGCGCACCCGCGAGCCTGGCAAGGCCAACCGAGCCCACGGGCGAACACCCGACCGATTACGGCACCACCGGCTTCTGGCGCTTCGGCATCAATTCGCTCGTTTGGTGCCATCAGGCTGAGGAGCAACAGACACGCGCCGGATGTTGCCCTCCCATCCGCAGTCGCAATTGCACCGGTACCGACGGACCGGCGCAAAGAAGCTGATGATGCGGTCGACCATGCGCCGGCGGATTCGGTATACAGACCCTCCGCAGCGCGGACAAGCGAGCCCCTGCGTAACGTTGGCGTAAAGCAGGTGAGGCACAGCAATTCCTTTAGCGCGACGCCCTGGGTTGGACAGCGCACACATAGAGGAGTTCCGGACAGGGGATACCTCTGAATGCCAGTTGACCGATACCGAGCTCGCCAAGCTCGCGACGGCAAGCGACCCGAGACATGCCGGCCTTTTCTTATCGGGGTGTCCATGCCCGGGAAGGAGAGTTCGGTCACGCTCGGGGCCAGCAGGCCTTGCTCCTTGTAGCGGTTGAAGACCTTGTAGCCCGTCGTGCGCGAGATGCCGCACTCGCGGCGCACCGTTCGACGCCTGGACCAAGACCTCCTCATTCCCGCCGAGAGCACCACCCACGTGTGCCGCATCGCTACCGCCTGGACAAGCCATGCGCGCACGGCTGCAGCGAGAACGGTTTCGAAAGCTTCACGACCGCCACGCGGACCAGTTGGGTCGGCGCTCACCGGAGCCCAGGCGCGGGATCAGTCGGACGGTCCGGGACACTGTGACGCTGGCGATGTGGCCGGCATCGCCTGAATCTCGGTCGTTAGTGCTGGTGCCGTCCGCAATGACTGCACACGGGGGTCCAACGACCCAATCGCTGACGGCAAGCCCAACACCGTCTCGTCACCACGGCGAACGCGAAGCCTGTCAGCGCGATGAGCCCAGCTGCACCTAGAAGCGCCAAAAACATGAATGTGTATGTAGCACATTCATGATGCCTAACCTAAGACGCCAGGACGACAGCCCCCATGCGTGTATCCTGGATGCATCCACAGGGGCCATCGAACATCGTGCAATGAAGCGCGCGAGTTCTTGGATTGGCTCGTGGGTACACGCCAGTGATCCAGCTGAGTACTCGTCAAGACTAGGGTTCTGGCGGAGAGAGTGGGATTCGAACCCACGTCACGGGAGAACCCGTGAACCGGATTTCGAGTCCGGCGCATTCGACCACTCTGCCATCTCTCCGTCGCCCTGAAAGGCACGCTCGGGTCGGCGAGCGAGGGCGGCAATTCTAGCCCAGGCGATTCACGAGACCAGGGTGTCCGCGCCTCCGGCATACGGCTTCAGCGCCGCGGGCAGCCGGATGCTGCCGTCGGCCTGCTGATGGTTCTCGAGCACCGCCACCAGCGCGCGGCCGACGGCCAGGCCCGAGCCGTTGAGCGTGTGGACCAGCTCGGTCTTGCCCTGGGCATTGCGGAAGCGCGCCTGCATACGCCGCGCCTGGAACGACTCGCAGTTCGAACAGCTGCTGATCTCGCGGTAGGCACTCTGCCCGGGCAGCCACACCTCGAGGTCGTAGGTCTTCGCCGAACTGAAGCCCATGTCGCCGCCGCACAGCAGCATCACGCGATACGGCAACTCCAGTGCCTGCAGTACGCGCTCGGCGTGGCCTACCATCTCCTCGAGTGCGGCGTTGCTGCGCTCCGGGTGCACGATCTGCACCATCTCGACCTTGTCGAACTGGTGCTGGCGGATCATGCCGCGCGTGTCGCGCCCTGCACTGCCGGCCTCGGAACGGAAGCACGGGCTGTGCGCGGTGAGCTTCAGCGGCAGGTCCTCGGCCTTCAGAATCTGCTCGCGCACCGTGTTCGTCAGCGAGATCTCGGAGGTCGAGATCAGGTACTGCTCGGCGTGCTCCTCGTCGCCGCCTCGGAGCACCCAGAACATGTCGTCCTTGAACTTCGGCAGCTGCCCGGTGCCTTCGAGGATCTCGCGGTTGACGATGTACGGCGTGTAGCACTCGGTGTAGCCGTGCTCGCGCGTGTGCAGGTCGAGCATCAGCTGCGCCAGCGCGCGGTGCAGCCGCGCCGCCGGGCCACGCAGGAACGTGAAGCGCGATCCGGACAGGCGCGCCCCGGTGTCGAACTCGAGCCCCAGCGTCGTGCCGAGGTCGACGTGATCCTTGGGTGCGAAGTCGAAAGTCCGCGGTGTGCCCCAGCGCCGCACCTCGACGTTGCCCTTGTCGTCGGCGCCCAGCGGCACGTCGTCCTGCGGCAGGTTCGGCACCGACATCAGCATCTGCGACAACTCGGCCTGGATCGCCTCGAGCCGCGCCGCGCCGTTCTTCTGCTCGTCGGCGATGCGGTTGACCTCGGCCATCTCGGTGGCGGCATCGGCACTCTTGGACTTGAGCTGGCCGATCTGCCTCGACAGTGCATTGCGCCGCGCCTGCAGCTCCTCGGTGCGTACCTGCAGCTGCTTGCGCTCGGCCTCGAGCGCGGTGAACCGATCCGCATCGAGGAGCGGCTGCGGGCTCTGCCGTCGCTGCAGGCGGGCGATCACGCCGGGCAGGTCACGGCGCAGTTGGGCGATGTCGAGCATGGTGGGCGTTCTTTCGGCGAGGTCGGGGACGAGGAGCTGCGAATTCCATGCCGGCGCATGCGGCCGGTGCGCTCGCGCGTCACGATCGCGACGCCGCCACCTCGCGCATCGACTTGTCGCCCAGGCCCTTGGGCAGCGGAAAGTGCACGGTCTCTTGCACGCCGGGCAGCGAGCGCACGGTGGTGGCACCCATCGCGCGCAGCCGCGCGATCACTTCCTGCACCAGCACCTCCGGCGCCGAGGCGCCGGCCGTGAGGCCGACGCGCGGCCGGCCTTCGAACCACTCGGAGCGCAGGTCGGCCGCGCCCTCCACCATGTAGGCGGGGGTGCCCAACCTGGCGCTGAGCTCGCGCAGGCGGTTGCTATTGCTGCTGGTGGGGCTGCCGACGACGATGACCACGTCCACCTTCGGCGCCAGCATCTTCACCGCGTCCTGGCGGTTCTGCGTGGCATAGCAAATGTCCTGCTTCTTCGGTTCGCGCACGTGGGGGAAACGCCGTTTCACCGCAGCCAGGATCTCGGCCGCGTCGTCCACCGACAGCGTGGTCTGCGTCACCACCGCGAGCTTGTCGCCGCGCGGCTGCACGTGCGCCACGTCGGCCACCTGCTCGACCAGGTAGATGCCGTCGCTGAGCTGTCCCATCGTGCCTTCGACCTCCGGGTGGCCCTTGTGGCCGATCATCACGAACTCGTAGCCTTCCTTGGCCAGCTTGGCCACCTCCATGTGCACCTTGTTCACCAGCGGACAGGTGGCATCGAACACCTGGAAGCCGCGCGCCTGCGCTTCGGTGCGCACGGCCATCGGCACGCCGTGGGCACTGAACACCAGCGTCGCTCCTGCCGGCACGTCGGACAGGTCCTCGATGAAGATCGCGCCCTTGGCCTTGAGGTCGTTGACCACGTAAGTGTTGTGCACGATCTCGTGGCGTACGTAGATCGGCGCGCCGAAGCGCTTCAGCGCGCGCTCGACGATCTCGATCGCACGATCCACGCCGGCGCAGAAGCCGCGCGGCTCGGCCAGCGTGACGTCGCTGAGCGGCTGGTGCTCGGCCTCACCCATCACAGCACCTCGATCACCTCGACCTCGAAGGTCACGCGCTGCCCGGCCAGCGGATGGTTGAAGTCGAACAGCAGCCAGTCGTCGGCACATTCGCGCACCACGCCGGCAAAGCCGGGCTCGCCGTCGGGCCGCGGAAACTGCACGACATCGCCGACCTCGAACTGCGCCTCTTCATCGCCAAGCTGCCGAAGCAACGCGCGCGCCACCCGTTGCATCAGCTCGGGCTTGCGCTCGCCGAAGGCCACCCCAGGTGCCAGGTCGAACGTCTCGTGGCGGCCAGCGGTGAGGCCGAGCAGCAACGACTCCATCGCCGGAGCCAACTGACCCTCGCCGAGCGACAGCGTGGCCGGGCGCGCACCGAACGTGCTGATCACGTCGGCGCCATCGGGGCCGGCCAGGCGGTAGTGCAGGGTCAGAAACGACCCGTTGTCGGCGGGTTTCACGCTCGGGGCCCGGCAGTGCCGGGCGGTGCGACTAGACTGCCGTCGATTCTAAGGGGCCACCTGCCCGACGCCGCCGCGCACGCCGGGCAACACCCAAAGACCATGTCGATCAAGAAGCTGCCTGCCGCCACGCGGCCGCGCGAAAAGCTGCTGGCGCAAGGGCCGCAGGCGCTGGCCGACGAGGAGCTGCTCGCGCTGTTGCTGCGCACCGGCGTCAAGGGCCGAGGCGTGCTCGACCTGGCGCGCGCGGTGCTCGACCAGTGTCAGGGCTGGTCGGGCCTGCTGCGCGCCGATGTCAACGCGCTGGCCGGCATCAAGGGCCTGGGGCCCGCCAAGCGCGCCGAGCTCGGCGCGGTGCTC
>DATIFD010000122.1:0-6715 GCA_035455385.1 Burkholderiaceae bacterium | reverse complement strand
CGCCGTACAGGCTGCTGGCCGGGCCGCGCAGCACCTCGATGTGGTCGATCTGCGCCAGCGCGATGTGCTCGAGCGCATTGGTGCCGGTGGTCGCCGAGTTGACGCGCACGCCGTCGACCAGCACCACCACGTGGTTGGTGTTGGTGCCGCGCAGGAACACGCCGCTGGGCTGGCCGGGTCCACCGGTGGCGCTGAGCTCGGCGCCGGCGTGGCGCTGCAACAGCTCGGCCAGGCCGATCGGCCCGGCGCGGGCGATCTGCTCGGCGTCGATCACAACCAGGTCGGCCACCGCGGTGTCGGCGCTCTGCGCCACGCGGTTGGCGGTGATCACCACCTGCGCGGTGGCGGGCTCGTCGCTCCACGCGCGGGGCGTGGCGACGAGGGATGACGCGAACACGGCAACGCCGGCCACGAGGGCCCGGCGCAAAGGCTTGGCTGGGATCACGACAGAAACTCCCGCAGCCAGCGTCCCCGCAGGCTGCACAGACAGGAAACACCACGCCGGTGGGCGTGGTGGCCGGCGCAGCAGGCCGGTATCCGGGCTCATGGGCCGGCGCTACGACGCAGCGCCATCGGCGGCCGCCTTCCCACGGACTGCTGGACAGTCCGCAGTGGCATTCGGCCACGTCACGGGATGTGTGCGAGACATCCCGACCCATCAACCGGTGCGGGGGCAGCGCAGGCTTTGCGCGCGGGTCTCGGCGAGAGACCCGCACGCGCACCTGCTTCCCGTTTAACCCCGGGCCGTCGAGCGACGACCCGGGGCACCCGATGCGCCGCGGATCTTAGCGCGCGCAGCGTGCCGAGGCCGCATCGCCATCTATCGCGGCGGGCACGTCACCTGGAAGATCTCGCGGTGACCGTGGTCGATGCGTGCCGCGGTGAGCTCGCGGCCCCAGACGCAGCCGGTGTCGAGCGACAGCAGATCGGGCCGGTCGATCAGACCGATCGTCGACCAGTGGCCGAACGCCACCGGCACGCCCGCAGTGCGCCGCGATGCGATCGAGAACCACGGCGCGTGCCCCGGCGGCGCCGCATCGGCGCCCTCCTTGACCCGGAAGTCCATCGTGCCGTCTTCGGTGCAGAAGCGGATGCGCGTCAATGCGTTGACGATCACGCGCCAGCGGTCGACGCCGTGCATCGCGTCGTCCCAGCGCGCTGGCGTGTTGCCGTACATGCGCGGCAGGAAGGCGTTGAACGCGTCGTCGTCGCGCAGCATCGCCTGCACCTCGGCGGCCAGCGCGAGGGTCTGTTCGGCGTCCCACTGCGGGGGCACGCCGGCATGCACCAGCAGCCAGCCGTGCACGCGATCGGCCAGCAGACCTTGGCGCAGCCAGCGCAGCCAGCCGTCGCGCTCGGGGCTGTCGAGCACGTCGCGCAGCGTGTCGCCGCGGTGCAGCGGCTGCACGCCGGCGGCCACCGCGAACAGATGCAGGTCGTGGTTGCCGAGCAGGAAGCTCGCCGCGTCGTCGAAAGCGCGCAGGCGCCGCAGCACGCCCAGGCTGTCGGGGCCGCGGTTGACGAGGTCGCCCAGCACGTGCAAGCGGTCGCGCGACGGCGAGAAGCCGATCTCGGCGAGCAGGCGATCGAAGGCGTCGCGGCAGCCCTGCAGGTCGCCGATCAGGAAGTGCATCAGCGCCCGCCCGGCCGCCCGAAGGGCGCTGAACGCCCCCGCGGGGGGCAGCGGTCGCCAGACCGTTGCGGCGAGGCTGACTTCGCTGCAGCGAAGTCAAGGCGCATAGCGCCGGCCGGAGCCAAGGTAGTGAGCGTGGGGGTCCAAGGGCTCGATTCTGCTACGCTGAGTGCCCCCTGGCTGCGACCGGGCGCGCCTGGCACCGGCGCGCCGATCGATGGACGTTGCGCTTCTCGTCTTCCTGATACTGCTGAACGCGCTGTTCGCGATGTCGGAGATGGCGCTGACCGCCGCGCGCAAGGCGCGGCTGGCGGTGATGGTCGAGGCCGGCGAATCGGGTGCGCAGGCCGCGATGGAGCTGCACGAGCAGCCCACGCGCTGGCTGTCGACGGTGCAGGTGGGCATCACGTCGATCGGCATCCTCAACGGCATCGTCGGCGACGCCGCATTCTCGGCGCCGCTGTCGGCGTGGCTGCATGGCGAGTACGGCGTGCCGCAGCGCATGGCCGAGCTGAGTGCCACCGCGCTGGTGGTGATGAGCATCACGTTCCTGACCATCATCTTCGGCGAGCTGGTGCCCAAGCGGCTCGGCCAGATGTTTCCCGAGGCGGTGGCGCGCCACGTGGCGCGGCCGATGCACTGGCTGTCCAGGGTGACGCGGCCGTTCGTGTGGCTGCTGTCGGCGTGCACCGAGGCGATCCTCAAGCTGCTGGGCATTCGCGAGTCGACGGCGCGCGCCGTCACCGAGGAGGAGATCGCCGCCAGCCTGGAGGAGGGCGTCGACGCCGGCGTGATCGAGGCGCACGAGCACCAGATGGTGCGCAACGTGTTCCGCCTCGACGAGCGGCAGATCGGCTCGATGATGATCCCGCGCACCGAGATCGCCTGGATCGATGTCGATGCGCCGCTGGCGCACGCGCTGACGATCATCGCCGACCATCCGCATTCGCGCTTTCCGGTCTGCCGCGGCGGCCTCGACGACGTGATCGGCGTGCTGAGCGCGCAGCGCCTGATCGCGCCGCTGGCGGCCGGCCAGACGCCGGCGCTGGCCGAGCTGCTGCAGCCGCCGGTGTTCGTGCCCGAGACGCTGTCGGGCATGGAGCTGCTCGAGCATTTCCGCGTCAGCGAGACCCAGCTGGTGTTCGTGGTCGACGAGTACGGCGCGGTGCAGGGCGTGATCACCGTGCGCGACGTGGTCGAGGCGATCACCGGCGAGTTCGCGCCGCCGAGCGCCGAAGGTGCGTGGGCGGTGCAGCGCGACGACGGCAGCTGGCTGATGGACGGCCTGATCCCGGTGCCCGAGCTGAAAGACCGGCTCGACCTGCGCGAGCTGCCCGAGGAGGACCGCGGGCGCTACAACACGCTGGCGGGCATGATCATGCTGCTGCTCGGGCGCCTGCCCGACATCACCGACCGCGTCGAATGGGAAGGCTGGCGCTTCGAAGTGGTCGATCTCGACGGCAAGCGCGTCGACAAGGTGCTGGTGACGCGCCTGCCCGAAACCGCCGCCGCGGAACCCACATGATCCATCCCGAACTGCACACCCAACCGGTCGCGCTCGACCGCGAACAGCACCGCCTGCTGCGCCTGCGCAACGATGTCGACGACCAGGCGCGCTTCGCGCAATTGAATTCCAGCCTCGTCCTCGCCGGCGAGTTCAGCGAGGCCTGCAAGGACTACCCTTTGCTGTGGATCCGCGCCGGCAGCGACGACAAGGGCGAGCCGCAGGTGGCGCCGATTGCCGTCTTCGGGCTGACCAAGCAGGGCAACCTGTGCATCGACGGCGGGCGCTGGCGCACGCGACACATCCCGGTGCTGATGCAGATCTACCCGTTCGCGGCCGTGCGCTCGGCGGTCGACGCCTGGACCCTGTGCTACGACGCCAGTTCGCCGCGCTTCTCGCTCACCTCGGGCGAGCCGCTGTTCAACGTCGACGGCACGCCGAGCGCGCTGACGCTCGACGTGCAGAAGCAGGTCGAGTTCGTGGAGGCCGACGTCGAGCGGACGCGGCTGCTCGGCCGCGAGCTGCTGCAGCGCGACCTGTTGCGCGACATGCGCTTCCAGGTCGACGTGCCCGGCGGCGACAAGCTCGGCGTCGACGGCTTCCTCACGGTCGACGAGCAGCGCTTCGCAGCGCTTTCCGATGCCGACGTGCTGGTGCTGCATCGTTCCGGCTTCCTGCTGCCGATCCACGCCCACCTGGTGTCGCTGTCGAACATGCGCCGGCTGGCGCAGTGGCATCTCGAGCGGCTGCAAGCCGCGGCCTGAGGCCGCGTCAGCACGCGCCGGCGCTTTGCATGCGCCGGCCCCCTCGCAGGCTTTGGCTGCGGCCGGTGGCTGCGCCACCTTCACATCGCCTTGCGATGTGAGCCTGCGCCGCAGCGCTGAGGCGCTGTCGCCAGTCCGCCGGGACTGGCTCACCTCCTGCTCAGGCCACCGCCGCCTCGCGCAGCGCGCCGTGCACGCCCAGCGTCGCGACGCAGGCGCGCGCGGCCTCGCGGCCCTTGTGCACCAGGTGCTCGGCGAAGAAGCGCGCGTGCGTCTCGTGCTCGTGGAACGCCTGCGGCGTCAGCACGGCCGACAGCACCGGCACGCCGCTGTCGAGCTGCGCGCGCATCAGGCCGTCGATCACCGCGTTGGCGACGAACTCGTGGCGATAGATGCCGCCGTCGACCACCAGCGCGCATGCGACGATCGCCGCATGGCGGCCCGAGCGCGCGAGCGCTTGAGCGAGCAGTGGGATCTCGAACGCGCCGGGCACTTCGTAGCGATCGACCAGGTCGGGCGCGACGCCGAGCAGCGTCAGCTCGTCGATCAACGCGTCGCGCGCCTGGGCGACCAGATCGGCATGCCATTGCGCGCACACCACGGCGAGCCGCTGCGGCTTGGCCGCGCTGGCGATGGGGAAGTACTTGGGATACTGATTCACGGTGCACTCCAATGAAATTGGCTACCTGAATCAGGGCGCACGAACCGCGCAGGCACGCGCTCGCGCGCGGCCGTGCGCGGTGTCGCGCTCTCTTTCATCCGGACTGTGACCGTCGGCCCTGGATTCGCACCAGGTCTGCTGACCCCGCGGCCTCGAGCGAAGGTGCGGCTTCGCCACTTCGCTCGACCCCCTCAGGGGGCTTGCGGGCTCCCTTCGGGCAGGTCGCGGGCGCTCGCGGGCTGACGCCGAACTGCGGCGCATCACCGCCGGTGGGGAGTTCCACCCCGCCCTGAGAACGCACCGGCACCAGCGGCACCGGCGACGCCAGTCTAAGCCGGGCGGCCGCGCCGCGCTGTCGTCGCAGCGACAGCGCCCTTGGGCGCCGGCGGCAGCGCCGGCGTGTCGAGCCCGAACAGCGTCGCGTAGCGCAGGCCGATGTACGCGTGTTCGCGCATCAGCGTCTCGGCGCGCGCCGACTCGCCGCGCTGCAGCGCCTCGACGATCAGCCGGTGCTGCAGCTGCGCCAGCTGCAGCTTGCGGTATTCGGCGCCCAGCGCGCGCTTGTCGATGGCGATCGAGTCGGCTGCCGCGAACGGCAGGTGGTTGTTGCGCGCGATCGCGTCGCCGATCACCCGGCTGCCCGATGAGCCGACGATCGCCGCGTGGAAGCGCTGGTTCAGGGCCGACCAGCGGTCGACGTCGCGCGCCGACAGGCGCCCGGCTGCCAGCACCTGCTCGCCGTCGTCGAGGCAGCGCTGCAGCTCGGCCAGCAGCTCGGGCGGCACGCCGACTTCGGCCAGCCGCCGCGCGGCCAGGCCTTCGAGCACGCCGCGCACCTCCACCGCGCACAGCACGTCGGTCTCGGTGAAGGCACGCACCTCGAGCCCGCGCTTGCCCACGCGGTGCAGCAGCCCTTCCTGGCTCAGCGTGCGAAACGCCAGCCGCACCGGCGTGCGCGACACCCCCAGCGCCTGCGCCACCGGAATCTCCGCCAGCCGCGTGCCCGGCGGGTAGCAACCTTCGAGGATCAGCTGGCGCAGCGTGGCGACGACACTGGGCGAGGACTCGATGGGATCCAATTCTCGGGCGTCTCTGGGGGTCATGGGTTGCAATTGTCGGTCAGTTTGACGATTATTGGATCCAATTTAGTGCCACAGGAGCAATCACCGTGTTTCCGCTGAACGCCTGGTACGTGGCCTGCACGCCCACCGAGATCGACGACAAGCCGCTCGGGCGCACCGTCTGCGGCGAGCGCATCGTGTTCTACCGCGGCCCCGACGGTCAGCCCGCCGCGCTGGAGGACTGGTGTCCGCACCGCGGTGCGCCGCTGTCGCTCGGCCGCGTGATCGAGGGCAAGCTGGTGTGCGGCTACCACGGCCTCGAGATGGGCTGCGATGGCAAGACGATCGCGATGCCGGGCCAGCGCGTGCGCGGCTTCCCGGCGATCCGCACCTTTCCGGTGATCGAGAAGCACGGCTTCGTCTGGGTCTGGCCGGGCGACGCGGCGAAGGCCAGCGCCGAACTGTTGCCGCACCTGCACTGGGCCGATCACCCGGAGTGGGCGTTCGGCGGCGGGCTGTACCACATCAACGCCGACTACCGGCTGATGATCGACAACCTGATGGACCTGACGCACGAAACCTACGTGCATTCCAGCAGCATCGGCCAGCCCGAGATCGACGAGACGCCGTGCAAGACCACGGTCGACGGCGACGTCGCGATGACCAGCCGCTTCATGAACGGCATCCAGGCGCCGCCGTTCTGGAAGATGGCGATGCGCGCGCACGGCCTGCCCGACGATCAAGCCGTCGACCGCTGGCAGATCTGTCGTTTCAGCCCGCCGAGCCACGTGATGATCGAGGTCGGCGTCGCGCTCGCGGGCCACGGCGGCTACGAAGCACCCAAGGACAAGAAGGTCTACAGCATCGTGGTGGACTTCATCACGCCCGAGGCCGAGACCTCGATGTGGTACTTCTGGGGCATGGCCCGCAACTTCCGCGCCGAAGACCGCGCACTCACCGCGCAGATCCGCGACGGCCAGGGCAAGATCTTCGCCGAGGACCTCGAGATCCTCGAGCGCCAGCAGGCCAACCTGGTGAAGTGGCCGCAGCGCGACCTGCTCAAGCTCAACATCGACGCCGGCGGCGTGCAGG
>DATIFD010000121.1:0-9467 GCA_035455385.1 Burkholderiaceae bacterium | reverse complement strand
CACCGCGTCGGGCAGCGTCATCAGATGGCCGGGGAACGGGCCGCCGGGGAAGCCGACGTGGCCGCCGTGCGCGGGCTGCCACAGCGTGACGAACTCGCTGCCGCGCTGCGGCAGGCTCGCGTGCGGCACGAACGGGTCGTTGCAGGCGTTGAGGGCCAGCGTCGGCACGCGGATGCCGGCCAGGTGCGGCTTGGCCGACGCGCGCGCCCAGTAGTCGTCGGTGTCGCGAAAGCCGTGCAGCGGTGCGGTGAAGACGTTGTCAAACTCGTAGAGCGTGCGCGCGGCAAGCAGTCGCTCGCGGTCGAACAGTCCGGGGTATTGCGCCAGCTTGGCCAGCGCCTTGGCCTTCATCGTGCGCAGGAACATGCGCGCATAGACGAGGCGGTTGAAGCCGGCGTCGATCGCGCGGCCGCCGGCGGCCAGATCGAGCGGCGCGCTGACCGACGCCAGCGCGTGCACCCAGGCCGCCGCGCGCTCACCGACCTCGCCGGCCCAGCGCAGCAGCGCATTGCCGCCGAGCGACACGCCCACCACGTGCAGCGGGCCGCCAGCCGCGGCGCGCAGGCGCTGCAGCAGCCAGGCGACCTCGTGGTGGTCGCCCGAGTGGTAGGCGCGCGGCAGGCGGTTGAGCTCGCCCGAGCAGCCGCGCCAGTGCGGCACCGCATAGCGCCAGCCCGCGCGCCGGGCCCAGTGCGCGAACGCCAGCGCGTAGTGGCTGCGCGACGAGCCTTCGAGGCCGTGCAGCAGCACGAGCAGCGGCGCCGCGGCGTCGGCCGCATCGACGAAGTCCACGTCGACGAAGTCGCCGTCGGGCGTGTCCCAGCGTTCGCGTCGCCAGTGCACCGCGGGAGGCCGGCGCGACAGCAGCGCGGGCCAGATCGTCTGCGCGTTGCCGCCCGGCAGCCAGCGCGGCGCACGCCAGCCGTCGAGCCCGCCGGTGGGCACTGCGGGATCGGTCATCAGTGCAACGTGGTCGGCGGGTCGCTGTGGTCCTGCGGCGCCATGGCACTGCCCGGGCTGGCATGGTGCGCGACCAGCCGCCAGCCCAACGTCGTCTTCAGGTAGACATTCGTCGCCACCACGTAGGCCTGCTGCATGCCCTCGGCGCTGGCGATCGAGACCACCTCGACCAGGTTGTGCACCGCCGCGTCGAGCGAGCGCGTGCGGCGCACCTGATCGGGATGCACCGGGATGCCGCCGCGCTCGAAGATCGCCTCGAACGAGGCGCGGATCGCCGCGGTGCCGGCGACGCGCGGGCCGCCGGGATGCACGCAGACGATGTCGTCGTCGTCGGACCAGACCGCCATCAGCTTGTGGATGTCGGCGTCGCGCAGCGCCTCGTAGAACTGGGCTTCCACGTCGTCGGGCGTGGCCATCAGGTGGGCCGTCCGCGGGCGCTGGCTCGGCATGGCGGCTGCCGTGGCGTCAGCGGAAGACCACCGTCTTGTGGCCGTTGAGCAGCACGCGGTGTTCGGTGTGCCAGCGCACCGCGCGCGCCAGCACCAGGCACTCGACGTCGCGGCCGGCCGCAGTCATCCCGTCGACCGAATCGGCCTGGTCGACGCGCGCCACGTCCTGCTCGATGATCGGGCCCTCGTCGAGGTCGGCGGTCACGTAGTGCGCGGTGGCGCCTATCAGCTTGACGCCGCGCGCATGCGCCTGCGCGTACGGACGCGCGCCCTTGAAGCTCGGCAGGAAGCTGTGGTGGATGTTGATCGCCCGGCCGGCCAGCCGCTCGCACGTCGTGCCCGACAGGATCTGCATGTAGCGCGCCAGCACCACGAGGTCGACGCGTTCGCGCTGCGCCAGCTCGAGCACCCGCAGCTCCTGGGCCTGCTTGGCCTGCGCGTCGGCGCCCGCGGCCAGCGGCAGGTGGTGGAACGCGATGCCGTAGCCGCGCACCAGCTCGGCGTGCGTGGTGTGGTTCGACACCACGCACGGCACGTCGATCGCCAGCTGCCCGGTGCGCACGCGGAACAGCAGGTCGTTCAGGCAGTGGCCGTGCTGGCTGACCATCAGCATCACGCGCGGGCGCACGTCGCGCGCGTGGAAGTGCAGCACCATGTCGAACTGCTTGCGCGCGTGGCCGAACAGCGCCTCCAGCGTCGCCGGATCGGCCAGTTGCGGCGGCGCACTGAAGTGCACGCGCATGAAGAAGCGGCCGGTGGCATCGTCGCCATCGACGTCGCCGAACTGCTGCGAATCGACGATGTTGCAGCCCGCCTGGTACAGCAGGCCGGACACCGCGTGCACGATGCCGGTGGCATCGGGACACGACAGGGTGAGGATGTATTCTTTGGCGCCCTTCATCGGCGCGCATTGTAGGCAGCGCGCCCTCGCCGAACGTCTTGTCAGGCCGCGTGGATCAGGCGCCCGCCGCCGAAGGCCCAGTTCTCCCACTGGGTCTCCTTGAAGCAGACCATGATCTGCTCCGGGTCGAGTCCGGCGCGCGACAGCGAGGACATCAGTTCGTCGAGCAGCTTGCGCTTGACTTTGACGCTGCGGCCGACCGACCACACGATCTCGATCAGCGCGAAGTCGTTCGTGCGCGCCCGGGCCAGATCGGGGTAGCTCGCGTCATACCGGAAGTCGGCCGCGTCGAGTTCCAGCACGCGCTGGAAGCGGTCGGTCGCCGGCACGCCCGAGCTGACGAGCGCGGCGTGCACGGCGTCGAGCACGGTGATCTTGAATTCCGGGGTCTTGGGTTTGCGGACGGTCAGCGTGACGAGGGGCATGGCGATTTCTCCGGTGGTTGGTGAGGAGGCGTCGGCACCGCTCAGGCGGCAACGGACAGCGCCGCCCGGTTCGACGCCGCGATGCTGCTGCGCTCCAGCGCCACGCCGGCGCGCAGCGCGTCGATCCAGAGTGCGGTGGTGACGACCGCGGCGAAGCGCGAGTGCAGCACCACGCTGAACACGCGGTGGATGTCCTCGGCGCTGGCAGAGCCGGCGGCGTTGCGGTACGGCACCGCCCCGCTGGCGTCGACCAGGAACTCCACCTTGAAGCCGCGGTGCACCGCGTCGATGATCGTCGAGGCGTCGCAGTTGTGCGTCATGTAGCCGGCCACCGTGACGGTGTCGATGCCGCGCTCGCCGAGCCACGCGGCCAGGCCGGTCTCGGTGAAGGCGCCGGGCAGCGTCTTGTGCACCCGGTGGTCGTGCGCCCGGCCGGCGACCACCGGGTGCAGCGCATGGCCGGCAGAGCCGCGCGCGAACAGCGGCGCATCCGGCGGTGCGTCGTTCTGCACCACGACGACGGGCACGCCGGCGGCGCGGGCGGCGTCCATCGCGCGGCCGATCTGTTCCAGAGAGTCCGCCACCGGCGGATGCTCGATGCGCAGGTTGCCGGTGACGTACTCGTTCTGCACGTCGATCACGATCAGCGCGCGGCGCGGTGTCGAGGCGATGGCGTTCATGCGGGTCTCCAGGTCGTCGATGCCCGCCATCGTCGCCGTGCGGCCGCCAGCGGGCCAGTGGCCCGAAAGTCAACATGCGATAGAATCGGGCCATGCGGATTTCGGCGGCAATGCGCGCGCGCGGCACGCCGCGCCCGGCGCCGCGCGCGCGGCCGGCCGAGCGCTCGCCGGTGCCGCGCCGCATCGCGGTGGTCGCGTTCGATGGCATCGGTCCGTTCCAGCTCGGCGTGCCGTCGCTGGTGTTCGGCGAGGACCGGCGCGACCAGGGCGCGCCGCGCTTCGAGTTCGTCGTCTGTGCGGTCGAACCCGGCGTGCTGCGCACGTCGGCCGGCTTCTCGATCGACGTGCGGCACGGCCTGTCGGCGCTGCGTCATGCCGACGTCGTCATCGTGCCCACCTGGCGCAACCTCGACCAGCCCCCGCCGCCACGCCTGCTGCAGGCCCTGCGCGAGGCGCATGCGCGCGGCGCCACCGTCGTCGGCCTGTGCCTGGGCGCGTTCGTGGTGGCGGCATCGGGCCTGCTCGACGGCCGGCGCGCGACCACGCACTGGCATTGGGCGCCGGCGTTCGCCGCACGCTTTCCGGCGGTGCAGCTCGACCCGTCGGTGCTCTACATCGACGAAGGCCGCGTCGTCACCTCCGCCGGCACCGCCGCCAGCCTCGACTGCTGCCTGCACCTGCTGCGCCGCTGGTGCGGCGCCGAGGTGGCCAACCGCGTGGCGCGGCGCATGGTGGTGGCGCCGCACCGTCGCGGCGGTCAGGCGCAGTTCATCGAGCAGCCGCTGCCGCCGGCCGACGCCGACGCCCGGCTGCAGGACCTGATGGGCTGGATGCTCGCCCACATCGGCGAGCGGCACGACCTCGACACCCTGGCGCAGCGCGTCAGCATGAGCCGGCGCACGTTCACGCGCCAGTTCAGCAGGGCCACCGGCAGCAGCGTGGTGCAGTGGCTGACGCATCAGCGGCTGACGCTCGCGGGCCGTCTGCTGGAGACCACCGATCGGCCGGTCGAATCGATCGCGGCCGACGCCGGCTTCGGCTCGGCGTTGTCGCTGCGCCAACATTTCGCGGCGCGCTTCGGCGTGTCGCCCGCGGCCTACCGACGGCAGTACCGGGCGGCCGCTTGACCCGCGTCAACCTGGTCGCCTGCCGGCGTGGAACAGTCAGCGGCGGTTCGAAAGGAAGCCGGTGAGGACATGACATGGAAGGGCGTGCCATCGATGCTGCGGGCGCATCGCGTGGCGATCGCGACAGCGCTGGTGGCGGTGCTGCTGCTGGCATGGGCCGGCCCCCGGCTGGTCCACGGCCCGGAAGTGATGGTGGCCGTCGTCGAGCAGCGCGATTTCGTGCGCAGCGTGGTGGCCAGCGGCCGCGTCGAGACGCCGCACCGGGTCGACATCGGCACGCAGATCGTCGGCAACGTGGTCAAGGTGCCGGTGGCCGAGGGGCAGAGCGTCGTGGCTTCGCAGCCGCTCGTCGTGCTCGACGACACCGAGCTGCGCGCCGCCGCGGCGCAGGCCGATCTGGCGGTCGTACAGGCGCAGGCGCGGCTGCGACAGCTGAGCGAGGTGCAGACCCCGATGGCCGAACAGGCGCTGCGTCAGGCGCAGATCAACCTCGACAACGCGCGCACCCAGCTGAATCGCCAGGAGGATCTCTTCCGGCAGGGCTTCATCGGCCAGGCCGCACTCGACGATGCCCGCAAGGCGGTCGATCTGGCCGACTCGCAGCTGCGCAGCGCGAGCGAGCAGCTGCGCACGCTGCGCACGGGTGGCAGCGACCTGGCGCTGGCCCAGGCGACGCTGGCGCAGGCACGCGCCAGTGCCGAGCAGGCGAAGGCCCGCCTGGGCTACGCGCTGATTCGCGCGCCGGTGGCCGGCGTGCTGATCAGCCGCGGTGTCGAGCCCGGCGACGTGGTGCAGCCGGGCAAGGTGCTGATGGTGCTCTCGCCCGCCGGAAGCACCCAGCTCGTGGTGCAGATCGACGAGAAGAACCTCGGCCTGCTGGCGCTCGGCCAGGACGCGCTGGCGTCGGCCGACGCGTTCCCCGACAAGCGATTCGCAGCCAAGCTCGTGTACATCAACCCGGGCATCAATGCACAGACCGGCTCGGTCGAGGTGAAGCTCGACGTGCCGTCGCCGCCGGAGTACCTGCGGCAGGACATGACGGTGTCGGTCGACATCGAAGTGGCGCGGCGCGCACGCGCCATCCTCGTGCCCACCGACGCCGTGCGCGACGCCGACCGCGCGCAGCCGTGGGTGCTGGTGGTCGAGGGTGGGCGCGCTCGCCGGCGCGACATCGGACTCGGGCTGCGCGGCAACGGAGTGGCCGAGGTGACGCGGGGCCTGCGGCCGGGCGAACAGGTCGTGTCGGTGGCGGCGGAGTCGATCATCGACGGTTCACGGCTGCGGCCGATCCTGCGCGCGCAATGAACCGCTGGCTGCCCTTCGAGTGGATCGTCGCGTCGCGCTTCCTGCGCGAGGGGCGGCTGCAGACCTCGTTCATCGTCGGCGGCGTGGCGATCGGCGTCGCGGTGATCGTGTTCATGTCGGCGTTGCTGAGCGGCCTGCAGGCCAATTTCATCCGCCGCGTGCTGACGGCGCAGCCGCACATCCAGCTGCTGCCGACCAAGGAAGTGGTGCGCCCGCTGCGCGGCGGCGACGGCGAGCACCAGGCCGCGCTGCTGCAGCCGCCGCTGCAGCGGCTGAAGTCGATCGACCAGTGGCAGGCGGTGATGGCGCAGATCCGCACGATGCCGCAGGTGCTGGTGGTGTCGCCGGCGGCCGGCGGCTCCGCGCTGGTGGTGCGCGGCGAGGCCAGCCGCGCGATCACGCTGTACGGCGTCGACCCGGATCTTTACTACCGCATCGTCGCGCTGCCCGACAAGATCGTGCGCGGCAGCGCGCGCCTGACCAGCACCGACATCGTCATCGGCACCGAGCTCGCCAGCGATCTCGGCGTCGGCGTCGGCGACAAGCTGCGGGTGACCTCGGCCAACGGGGCGAGCGCCGTGCTCAACGTCAGCGGCATCGTCGACCTCGGCAACAAGGGCGCCAACCAGCGCAACACCTTCGTCGCGCTGCACACCGCGCAAAGCCTGCTCGGGCTGATCGGCGGCGTCTCGAGCATCGACGTCACCGTGCGCGACGTCTATGCCGCCGAGGACGTCGCGCGCGACATCACCGCGGCCACCGGCGTCGAGGCCGACAGCTGGATCACGACCAACGCGCAGTTCTTCAGCGCGGTGCAGGCGCAGTTCACGGCCAACACGGCGATCCGCTTCTTCGTCGGGCTGTCGGTGGCGTTCGGCATCGCCAGCGTGCTGTTCGTCTCCGTGGTGCAGAAGTCCAAGGAGATCGGCATCCTGCGCGCAATGGGTATTTCGCGGGGGCAGATCATGCGCGTGTTCCTGCTGCAGGGCGGTCTGCTCGGCCTGTTCGGGTCGATGGCCGGCTCGGCGATCGGCGCGGCCGCGCTCGTCGGCTGGCGCCACGTGGCGCTTGGCGCCGACGGCAAGCCGATCGTGCCGGTGACGCTCGAGGCGCCGCTGTTCGTGCTGGCGCTCGCGCTGGCGCTGGTGGCCGGGCTGGTGGCGGCGGCGGCGCCGGCGCTGCGCGCGGCCCGCCTCGACCCGGTGGTGGCGATCCGTGGCTGACGCGCCGATCATGCGCATGCAGGGCGTGCGCAAGTCGTTCAACATCGGCACGCCGGTCGAGACCGAGATCCTGCACGGCATCGACCTCACGCTCGAGCGCGGCGAGTTCGTCGCCGTGATGGGCCCGTCGGGCTCTGGCAAGAGCACGCTGCTGAACATCGTCGGCCTGCTCGACCGTCCGACCTCCGGGCGGCTGGAGATCCGCGACCAGCAGACCACCGAGCTGGACGAGGCGGCGCTGACGCGCCTGCGCGGCCGCGAGATCGGCTTCGTGTTCCAGTACCACCACCTGCTGGGTGCCTTCACGGCGCTGGAGAACGTGATGATGCCGATGCTCGGCGACGCCGGCTTCGCCAACCCGGCGATGCTCGAGCGCGCCACCGAGCTGCTGGAGCTGATGGGGCTCGCCCATCGGCGCGACAACCTCGCCACCAACCTCAGCGGCGGCGAGCAGCAGCGGGTGGCGGTGGCGCGCGCGCTGGCGATGAAGCCGTCGCTGCTGCTGGCCGACGAGCCCACCGGCAACCTCGACACCAAGTCGGCCAACAACGTGTTCGCGCTGATGCACGAGATCAACCGCGGCCAGGGCACCGCGGTGCTGTTCGTCACCCACAACCCCGAGCTGGCGCGTCGTTGCGATCGCATCATCGAGGTGGTCGACGGTCGCGTCGTTGCGGCCGGCGCGGTGCCTGCCGCAAGCACCTGACGCGGTCGCGACCCCCGCAGCGGCACTGTGGCTCGCCTGTCGAGCAAACGGGCGCCGACCGTGCGATCCACCGGCCCGGGCCTCGAGCCGGGCACGGACCACCCGCAAGCTCGGCCGCTCCACCGTGCCGGCCGGGATTGACACACCGTCTCATCCTCTTACAGTTTGTGATCAGGCGAGCCGATCACGCGCCGGGTCGGCGGCCGGTGACATCGAGCGGCAGCGCGAGGAGATGACGTGCGACATCGAGGCGCTATGTGCGCTGTCCCCATCGTTGCGGCCTTGGTCGGTCCGCTGTCGTCGTCGGCGCGCGAGGTTGCGCCGGCAATCACGATCGCCGAAGGCGGCGGCACGGTCTACGCCGCGGCCGGTGGGGGCTACCGGCCTGCCGCGGGGGTGCGTCTGAGCACCTGCGACATCGTCCGTACCGGGCCGCAGGGGCTGGTGCAGGTGGAGTACCCCGACGGCGGCAAGATCGCACTGGGCCCCGACAGCCGCATGGTGTTCGACGTGCCGCGCGGTGGTGAGGCGGCGGTCGGGCCTCACTTCCTGATCTCGGGCTGGGTCAAGGTCACCGTGCCCAAGCGAGACAAGGGGCTGCCGTATCGCGTCGACACGCCGCAGTTCGATCTGGTCACCGACGCCGGGGTGGTCACGCTGCGCGCGGGTGGCGACGAGGGCGAGTTCTTCGTCGAGCAGGGCGGCGCGGCTGCGCTGGTGCCGGCGCCGGCGCAGGGGCGTGTGGCGGTCGGCTCGGGGCGCAGCTTCCTGCGCAAGGCCGGCGACCGCGGCGCCGTGTCCAACGGCGTCCGGCATCCGTTCGTCGAAGCGATGCCGCGGGCATTTCGCGACACGCTGCCGAACCTGCTCGGCCAGATGAAGGCGGCGAACGTCCAGCCACGGCCGTCGCCCGAGTATCGGCCGGGCGACGCCGAGGAGTGGCTGAAGAGCGAACCGGAGCTGCGTTCGTGCCTGTCCGACGTCACGGTGCGCAGCGCGCAGCTCGCACTGCAGCGCGGCGGCATCGAGGTCGGGCCGATCGACGGCATCCTCGGTCCGCGCACGGCGGCGGCACTGCGCGAGTTCCAACAGCGCAACAGCCTGCCCCGCTCGGGCAAGCTCGATGCCGAAACGCTGAAGGCGCTCGACCTGGCGCGCTAGCGAGCGCTGGCGCCAAGCCGCGCCGCAGCCGAGCTAGTGCCCGTGCGCGACCTTCTCGCCGGCCTTGAGCCGGTACTCGGTGCCGCAATACGGGCAGCGGCCGGCGCCTTCGGTGACCACGTCGATGAACACCCGCGGGTGGTTGCTCCACAGCGGCATCAACGGGTTCGGGCAGAAGACGACGCCGGGGCCCTGCAGGTCGCGGGCGGTCACCTCGACGACGGCTTTCGGTTGCGCTTGTGCACTCATACAGGCGTCAGCCACTCGGCGTACTTGGCGTTGCGGCCGTTGACGATATCGAAGAACGCGTTCTGGATCTTGCTGGTGATCGGGCCGCGCTCGCCGGCACCGATGGCGATGCGGTCGTATTCGCGGATCGGCGTCACCTCGGCCGCGGTGCCGGTGAAGAACGCTTCATCGGCGATGTAGACCTCGTCGCGCGTGATGCGCTTCTCGACGATCTTGAGGCCGAGGTCGGCGCAGATCGAGAAGACGGTGTTGCGCGTGATGCCGTTCAGCGCACCGGCCGA
>DATIFD010000120.1:0-3116 GCA_035455385.1 Burkholderiaceae bacterium | reverse complement strand
CATCCAGCTGTTGCCCACGCTGTGGGTGATCACCTCGTACAGCGCTGCCGGGTCGACGCCTTCGCGCAGCCCGAGCGCCATCGCCTCGGCGGCGGCGGCGATGTGCACGCCGGCCAGCAGCTGGTTGATGATCTTGACCTTGCTGCCGTTGCCGGCCTTGTCGCCGAGCCTGTAGACCTTGGCCGCCATCGCGTCGAGCGCGCCGCCTGCCTTGGCGTAGGCCTCGGGCGTGCCCGCGGTCATCATCGTCATCTCGCCCGACGCGGCCTTGGCCGCGCCGCCGGAGATCGGCGCGTCGAGGTACAGCACGCCGCGCCCGGCCAGCCGCTGCTCGAAGCCGATCGACACGTTGGGGTCGACCGTCGAGCACATCACGAACAGGTGGCCGGGCTTCATCGCGGCGGCGGCGCCGTGCTCGCCGAACAGCACCGCCTCGGTCTGCGCGGCGTTGACGACGACGCTGACGATCACGTCGCAGCGCGCGGCCAGCTCGGCTGGGTGCGCACAGGCGACGCCGCCGTCGGCGACGAACGCACGCACCGCATCGGGCAGCATGTCGACCACGTGCACGAGGTAGCCCGCGCGGCGCAGCGAGGCGGCCATGCCGCGCCCCATGGCGCCGAGGCCGATCAGCCCGATGGGTTGGTTCATGTGCGTCTTCCTCGTCGCGGCTCAGTCGATGCTCGCGCCGAGCCGGTCTGCCAGCTCGAGCAGGTCGCGAGCCGCGACGTCCACCGGCACGCTGGGACCGCTCTCGCCGCGGCCGGGGCCCTTCTCGTCGGGCCTCGCGACATGGGCGGTGCGCAGTCCGGCGCGCGCTGCCGCAGCCAGGTCGTCGGAGTGTGCGGCCACCATCAGCGCCTGCGCGGGCTCGCAATCGAATGCCGCCGCAGCCGACTGGTACACCACCGCCTTGGGCTTGTAGTCGCGCGCGAACTCGGCACCGAGGATCGCATCCCACGGCAGGCCGTTGCGGCGCGCCAGGTCGACCATCAGCGACACGTTGCCGTTGGAGCACGGCGCGATGCGAAAGCGCTCGCGCAGCCGCCGCAGCCCCGGCAGCACGTCGGGCCAGGCGTCGAGCCGGTGCCACGCGAGATTCAGCTGCACCCGAGTCGCCTCGTCGAGGCTGCCGATGCCGAACGCCTTCAGCACGACCTCGAGGTTGCGCCGGTGCAGCACGTCGAGCTTGGAGAACGGGATCTTGCCCGAGCGCACCTCCTCCATCGCCGGCTGATACTGCGCGCGCCAGGCATCGGCGAATGCCAGCCAGTCGACGCTCACGCCGCGCGGCGCGAGCAGCTCGCGCGCCTCGCGCGCGATCGAACCGCGCCAGTCGACCAGCGTGCCGAACACGTCGAACACCAGTGCGCGCACATCGCTCAGGGTGGTCGTCATCACGTCTCCCGTCGTGGCTTCAACGCCCCCTGGCCTTGCGCCAGGCGGCAAAGTCGTCGCGGCTCTTCTCGTCGGTGGCAGGATACAGCCCGATGATCGAGCGGCCTTCGTGCACCTTCTCGGTGACGAAGTCCTCGTACGCGGTCATCTCCACCGCCTCCCCGCCGATTTCATCGGCGAGCGCGGCCGGGATCACCACCACGCCCTCGGCGTCGCCGACCACCACGTCGCCGGGCCACACCGCGACATCGCCGCAGCCGATCGGCACGTTGATGTCGAGCGCCTGGTGCAGCGTGAGGTTGGTCGGCGCGGTCGGTCGCTGGTGGTACGCGGGGATCGCGAGCTGCGCGATCTCGGGCGAGTCGCGAAAGCCGCCGTCGGTGACGACGCCGGCGACGCCGCGCTTCATCAGCCGCGTGACCAGGATCGAGCCGGCGGAGGCGGCGCGCGGGTTCTTGCGGCTGTCGATCACGAGCACCGCGCCCGGCGGACATGTCTCCACGGCCTTGCGCTGCGGGTGCGCGCGGTCCTGGAACACGGTGATCGGGTTCAAGTCCTCCCGCGCCGGGATCGTGCGCAGCGTGAACGCCTCGCCGACCATGTTGGGTGCCCTCGGGTCGCGCTGCGGGTTGACCGGGTGCACGTCCTGCATGAACTGGTTGCGCAGGCCGCGCTTGAACAGCGCCGTGCACAGCGTGGCGGTGCTCACGGCCTCGAGCTTGTCGCGCGTCTCGGGCTTCAGCGGCATCGCGTGATCCTTCGGGGGCTGCTCTGCGTCGCCGCTCGGGCTCGCGGGTCTAGAAGATCACCGGCTCGGGAACCGGCGCACCGAAGCTCGTCTCGAGAAAGTCGAAGTCGCAGCCGTCGTTGGCCTGCAGGATGTGGCGGCTGAACATCCAGCCGTAGCCGCGCTCGAAGCGCGGCGGCGGCGGCTTCCACGCGGCCCTGCGGCGCGCGAGTTCGTCGTCGCTCACCTCGAGGTGGATGCGCCGCGCCGGCACGTCGACCGTGATGCGGTCGCCGGTCTTCACCAGCGCCAGCGGGCCACCGACGTAGGCCTCGGGGGCGCAGTGCAGCAGGCAGCCGCCGTAGCTGGTGCCGCTCATGCGCGCGTCGCTCAGGCGAAGCATGTCCTTGACCCCGCGCTTCAACAGCTTGGTCGGGATCGGCAGCATGCCCCACTCGGGCATGCCGGGGCCGCCCTGAGGGCCGGCGTTGCGCAGCACCAGGATGTCGTCGCCGCTGACGTCGAGATGCGGATCGTCGACCGCCTGCTTCAGCGAAGGGTAGTCGTCGAACACCAGCGCGCGGCCGGTGTGCTGCAGCAGCCGTGGCTCGCACGCGCTCGGCTTGATGATCACGCCGTCGGGCGCCAGGTTGCCGCGCAGCACCGCGAGCGCGCCCTCGGCATAGATCGGCCTGTCGAGCGGCCGGATCACGTCGTCGTCGAACACCTCGGCGCCAACGATGTTCTCGCCGAGCGTCTTGCCGTTGACCGTGAGCGCGTTCAGCTTCAGGTGCGGCGCGATGCGCGTCATCAGCGCACGCATGCCGCCGGCGTAGTAGAAGTCCTCCATCAGGTAGCGATCGCCGCTCGGCCGGACGTTGGCCACCACCGGCACCCGACGGCTCATCGCGTCGAAGTCGTCGAGCGACACCGGCAGACCCGCGCGGCGCGAGATCGCCACCAGGTGGATGATCGCGTTGGTCGAGCAGCC
>DATIFD010000119.1:0-2572 GCA_035455385.1 Burkholderiaceae bacterium | reverse complement strand
GCCACGGCGCGCGCCACGGCGTCGCTGTCGAGCTGATGCCCGCTGACGACGAAGTGCATGTGGATGCGCGTGAAGACCTTGGGGTCGCTCGTCGCGCGCTCGGCCTCCAGCTTGACCGTGCAGCCTTGCACGTCGTGCCGGCCGCGCCGCAGGATCGTGACCACGTCGTAGGCGGCACAGCCGCCGGTGCCGGCCAGCACGGTCTCCATCGGCCTGGCCGCCAGGTTGCGGCCGCCACCGTCGGGCGCTCCGTCCATCGTCAACACATGGCCGCTGCCGGTTTCGGCCATGAAGGCCATCCCGGCATCCCGTACCCAGTGCACAGTGCACTCCATCTGTGCTTCTCCTGGCTCGTCCCTCTCGCTCGGGCGACCAGCGATTGCGGGCCGATCGAGCGTTTGGAGCTCGATCATATTGCGATGCAGCATCGAGCACGTTAGACTGTTCCGCAGTGGCAGCGCGGATCGGTTGATCGGCGCCCGAAGGTTGTCTCCTCCACCTTTTCCCATTGGTGGATTGAGCCCGGGGCTCTCGAGCCCCGGGCTTTTTTCTTGGCGCGATCCGGCCACGCGCGAGGCCGCAGATATGATGCGGCGCCGCATTCGATCGCCGTCACGTATGGCCCGCACACAGCGCACGCCGCCCGCGGGCAGCCGTGCGGACTACCTGCAACGCATCCTCACCGCCCGCGTCTACGACGTGGCGCGCGAGACGCCGCTCGACCACGCCCGCGCGCTGTCGCGCCGACTCGGCAATCACGTGCTGCTCAAACGCGAGGACCAGCAGAGCGTGTTCAGCTTCAAGCTGCGCGGCGCCTACAACAAGATGGTCCACCTGAGCGCGGCGCAGCTGGCGCGCGGCGTGATCTGCTCATCGGCAGGCAACCATGCACAAGGGGTCGCTTTGAGCGCCAAGCGGCTCGGCTGCCGCGCCGTGATCGTGATGCCGGTGACCACGCCGCGCGTGAAGGTCGATGCCGTGCAGGCGCTCGGCGGCGAGGTGGTGATGCACGGCGACAGCTACTCCGACGCCTATGCCCATGCGCTCACGCTGCAGCGCCAGCAGCACCTGAGCTTCGTGCACCCATTCGACGATCCGGATGTGATCGCGGGTCAGGGCACGATCGGCATGGAGATCGCGCGCCAGCATCAGGGCGAGCTCGACGCGGTGTTCTTGGCCGTCGGCGGCGGCGGGCTGATCTCCGGCGTCGCGGCGTACCTGAAGTCGGTGCGGCCGGAGGTGCGCATCGTCGGCGTGCAGACGCGCGATTCCGACGCAATGGCGCGTTCGGTGCGTGCCGGAAAACGGGTCGAACTCTCCGAGGTCGGCCTGTTTTCCGACGGAACCGCGGTCAAGATGGTCGGCGCCGAGACGTTTCGCCTGGCGCGTCAGTGGGTGGACGAATTCGTGGTGGTCGACACCGACGAGGTGTGCGCTGCGATCAAGGACGTGTTCCAGGACACGCGCACCGTGCTCGAGCCGGCGGGTGCCCTGGGTGTGGCCGGCATCAAGCAGTACGTCGGCAAGCGCAAGGTCAAAGGCAAGACATTGGTCACCGTGACCAGCGGCGCCAACATGAATTTCGACCGCTTGCGCTTCGTCGCCGAGCGCGCCGAGTTCGGCGAGCAGCGCGAAGCCCTCTATGCCGTGACGATTCCCGAGCGACGTGGCTCGTTCAAGCAGTTCTGCGAGCTGATCGGGCCGCACGCGGTCACCGAATTCAACTACCGCATCTCCGACCAGCAGGTCGCGCACGTCTTCGTCGGGGTTGCGATCTCGCGCCGTGACGAAGCGGCGCGCATGGCGCGGCAGTTCGAGCGCCACGGCTTCCCGACGCTCGACCTCACCGACGACGAGCTGGCGAAGGAACACGTGCGGCACATGGTCGGCGGACACTCCGATCTGGCACACCACGAGCGGCTGCTGCGCTTCGTGTTTCCGGAGCGGCCCGGCGCGTTGATGAAGTTTCTGTCGGCCATGCACCCGGGGTGGAACATCAGCTTGTTCCACTATCGCAACCAGGGTGCCGACTACGGCCGCATTCTGGTGGGCATCCAGGTGCCGAGCAGCGACCGCGCGGCGTTCGACCGGTTCCTCGCCACGCTGGCCTATCCGTACACCGAGGAGACTCGCAACCCGGTGTATGCGCTGTTCCTGCGCTGAGTCTGCGTTCCGGCGCCACCGGTGGGCGCGCATCCGATGCATCGCGATCCCATGCGGGCGAAAAGGGGTCGCAGTGCACGGTTCGATCGACTTGCGCAGGGCCTGCTGGCCCGCGCGCGGTGCCGTCACTACACTAGCGGGCCATGTCGGCCGACCGCTCGCTGATCGCACCCACCTCGAAGCCGCTGCTGGAGAGCGCGCTGAAGGAGAAGCTGCAGCGCCGCTCCGAGTCCACCGGCAGCCTCGGCGAGCTCGAGCCCCTGGCCATTCGCCTCGGGCTGATGCAGAACACGCTCAAGCCGCGCTTTCGCGATCCGCAGCTGGTGGTGTTCGCCGCCGACCATGGCCTGGCGGTCGATGGCCTGGCAGCGCCGCAGCGCAAGCAGACGCATGAACAGGTCGCGCAGTT
>DATIFD010000118.1:0-3940 GCA_035455385.1 Burkholderiaceae bacterium | reverse complement strand
AACAACATCGCGCAGAGCATCTTCGAGCAGATGGCGCGCGAGCGCCACCCGGTGCCGGCGTGGATCGTGGTGGGTGCCGGCACCGGCGGCACCAGCGCCACCATCGGCCGCTACCTGCGATACCAACGCCATGCCACGCGCCTGGCCGTGGCCGATCCCGAAGGCTCGGTGTTCGCGGCCTACCACCGCAGCGGCGACGCGTCGCTCACCGCGCCGGGCTCGCGCATCGAGGGCATCGGCCGGCCGCGCGTCGAGCCCAGCTTCATCCCGACGCTGATCGATCGCATGCTCGAAGTGCCCAACGCCGACTCGGTGGCCGGGATGCGGCTGCTGTCACAGGCGCTGGGCCGCAAGGTGGGGCCGTCGACCGGCACCAACTTCGTCGCGATGCTGCAGCTGGCGCACGAGATGCGCCAGCGCGGCGAGGCCGGCGCGGTGCTGTCGCTGCTGTGCGACAACGGCGACCGCTACCTCGCCACCTACCACGATGCCGCATGGGTTGCCGCCGAGTTCGGCGACTGCGGCGACGCAGCGCGCCGACTCGACACGCTGATCGGCGATTGACCCGGCGGTGGTCCGCGCCGACTTCCACCGCGGGTTGACGCCGCGCAAGTCGGAGCGCCGCTGACGGACAGATCATTCTCGAAGCCCGCCGCCGCGTGCATGTGGCGCCAGCTCGACAAGGAGAACTGAAATGACCCAGCTTCAACGTCCGTTTGCGTGGCTGGCAGCGCTGCTGCTGGCCGCGTGCCTCACGCCGGCGCGTGCCGACGACTACAGCGACACCATCAAGGTGTTCCAGAAGGCCAGCGAGAGCAACTCGTTCTTCGCCAACTGCTACGGCTATGCGGTGTTCCCCACCATCGGCAAGGGTGGCGTCGTGGTCGGCGCCGCGCACGGCACCGGGCGCGTCTACGAGAAGGGCAAGCACGTCGGCGACGTCTCGATGACGCAGCTGACGGTCGGTGCGCAGCTCGGCGGCCAGGCCTACAGCGAGATGATCTTCTTCCAGGACAAGCGCGCGTTCGACGAGTTCACCCGGGGCGAGTTCGAGTTCGGCGCCGAGGTCAGCGCGGTGGCGATCACCGCCGGCGCGTCGGCGCAGGCCGGCACCGGCGGGACCGGCGCAACGAAGAACGTCGGTACCGAGAAGGCCGAGGTCAAGGCGCAATATCAGAAGGGCATGGCCGTGTTCACCGTCGCGAAGGGCGGCCTGATGTACGAAGCCACGATCGGCGGCCAGAAGTTCAGCTACAAGAAGAAGTAGCGTCACCCGGGGCGAAGCGGCGCACCGCGCCCCGTGTGGTGCAATCCCCGTGATCTGACATCGGAGGCACCGGCATGGCGGGCATGGTCGCGGACAAGGTCGTGGTGGTCACCGGCGCGGGCGGCGGCATCGGCCGCGACATCGCGCTGGCACTGGCCGCCGAAGGCGCGAAGGTGGTGATCAACGACATCGGCACGTCCACTGCCGGCGAGGGCAGCGACGCCGGCCCGGCGCAGCAGGTGGTGGCGGAGATCCGCGCCGCCGGCGGGCAGGCGGTGGCCAGCACCGACAGCGTCAGCGAGGCCGCGGCGGCCAACCGCATCGTCAGCTGCGCGCTCGACCACTTCGGCCGCATCGACGGCGTGGTCAACAACGCCGGCATCCTGCGCGACCGTTTCTTCCACAAGATGAGCGACGCCGAGTGGGACGGCGTCATCAAGGTGCACCTGTACGGCAGCTGGCACGTCAGCCGCGCCGCAGCGAACCACTTCAAGGAGCAAGGCAGCGGCGCCTACGTGCACATGACCAGCACGTCGGGGCTGATCGGCAACTTCGGACAGGCCAACTACAGCGCCGCCAAGCTTGGCCTGGTGGCGCTGAGCAAGAGCATCGCACTCGACATGCAGAAGTTCGGCGTGCGCTCCAACTGCATCGCGCCGTTCGCGTGGAGCCGCATGATCGGCTCGATCCCGACCGACACGCCCGAGCAGCAGGCCCGCGTCGAGAAGATCAAGCGCATGACGCCGGCCAAGATCGCGCCGCTGGCGGTGTACCTGCTGAGCGACGCGGCGCGCGCGGTCAACGCACAGGTGTTCGCGGTGCGCAACAACGAGATCTTCCTGATGAGCCAGCCGCGGCCTCTGCGCTCGGTGCACCGTGGCGACGGCTGGACGCCGCAGACGATCGCCGACCATGCGATGCCGGCGCTGCAGGCGTCGTTCATCGGCATGGAGCGCTCCGGCGACGTGTTCAGCTGGGATCCGGTGTAGCCCTGCGCGCCGCGGACGCGCCGGCGCCGCCGCCTAGAATCAACGCCATGACGCGCGTCGCATTCGGGCTGCGGCCGGTGGTGCTGGTGGCCGCACTGATCGCGGCCGCCTCGGTACCCGCGCAGGGCGACACGCCGGCAGCGATGCCCGACGCGCCCTCGCCGGTGTCGGCGCAGGGGCGGCGCATCGTCGACGCCACCCGCGCACAGCTGCTGCAGGTGCGCACGCTGCTCAAGGAGCAGGACAGCCAGGCCTCGGTCGGCTCGGGCTTCGTGGTCGATGCCTCGGGACTTGCGATCACCAACTACCACGTCGTCAGCCAGTTCGCGCTGCGGCCCGATCGCTACCGCCTGGCGTTCACGATGGCGCAGGGCCGCACCGGCAGCGCCGAGCTGCTGGCGATCGACGTCATCCACGACCTGGCGCTGCTGCGGCTGCGCGGTGCCGACGCGGCGCAGCCGATCGACTTCGTGCCGCTGACCTTTCGCAGCGCATCGCTGCCGGTGTCCAAGGGCGAGCGCCTGTACTCGCTGGGCAACCCGCTCGACGTCGGCTTCGCGGTCGTCGAGGGCGTCTACAACGGCCTGGTCGAACGCAGTTTCCTGCCGCAGGTGTTCTTCGGCGGTTCACTCAACCCGGGCATGAGCGGCGGCCCGACGGTCGACGACGCCGGCCGCGTGATCGGCATCAACGTGGCCACGCGCCGCGATGGCCAGCAGGTGGGCTTCCTGGTGCCCGGTGCGCTGGCGCACGAGCTGCTGCAGCGCGGCCGCGAGGCCAAGGCGCAGCAGCAGCCGATGTATGCCGAGGTGACGCGGCAGCTCAAGGCGCACCAGGCGGCGCTGGTCGATGCCTTCGTCGCACAGCCGTGGCGCAGCGCCAACCATCCGCGCTACCGCGTGCCGGTGCCGCAGGAGACGTTCATGCGCTGCTGGGGCAGCGCGTCGCCGGAGACGCAGAAGTACATGCGCTTCGAGCGCAGCGACTGCGTGATGAATCACTCGGTCTACGCGTCGCCGCAGCTGCGCGCCGGCATGATCAACGTGCGCCACGAAATCTACGACGGCGAGCGCCTCGGCACGCTGCGCTTCGCGCAGGAGTACAGCGCGAGCTTCGCCAACGAGGGCTTCGGCAGCGGCTTCGGGGCCACCGCGCCGCGCTGCAAGGAAGGCTTCACCGACCGCGACGGCCTGGTGCTGCGCACGGTGGCGTGCATCTCGGCGCTCAAGCGCTTCGAGGGCCTGTACAACCTGTCGGTGCTGACCACCACGGTCGACCATCCGACGCAAGGCGTGCAAGGGCGGCTCGACGCGGTGGCGATCGATTTCGACAACGCGCTGCGGTTGACCGCGCACTACCTGCAGGGATTCGGATGGAACCCGAAGGCCGACCCGCGGTGACGACGGCCGCGCCCGCGGCGCGGCTGGCGCAGGCCGAGGTGGTCGACGCCGTCGGCCACGGCGTGCGCCTGATCGACGTGCGGGCTTGGCCGCTGACCGTCGGCCGCGCGCTCGACAACGACATCGTGCTGCCCGACCCGCACGTGGCGGCGCACCACGCGACTCTGGAGCCCGATGCCGACGGCCGGCTGCGCGTGCGCGTGGGCGACAGCCGCAACGGCGTTCGCATCGAGCACGGCCGCATGCACGCGCAGCTGCGCGCCGGCGAACAGGCGAGCTTGCCT
>DATIFD010000117.1:0-3147 GCA_035455385.1 Burkholderiaceae bacterium | reverse complement strand
CATGCAGGTGATCGTCTGGGGCAGCGAGGCCTCGCGTCAGCGCGCGCTGGCCGATGGCTGCAACGCCGCCACGACCCGCGAGGCGCTGTTCGAGAACAGCGACGTGCTGTCGCTGCACCTGCGGCTGGTGCCCGCCACGCGCGGCATCGTCGGCGCGGCCGACTTGGCGCGCATGCGCCCGACGTCGCTGTTCGTCAACACGTCGCGCGCCGAGCTCGTCGAAGAGGGTGCGCTGGTCGCCGGCCTGAACCGCGGCCGGCCCGGCATGGCCGCGGTCGACGTTTTCGAGAGCGAGCCGATCCTGCAGGGTCACCCGCTGCTGCGGCTGGAGAATGCGGTGTGCACGCCGCACATCGGCTACGTCGAGCTCGACAGCTACGAGATGTACTTCGGCTCCGCGTTCGACAACGTCGTTAACTTCATCCAGCAGCAGCCGACCAACATCGTCAACCCCGAGGCGCTGAAGGTGATGCGCGGCTGAGGCCCGCCTGCGTCGATGCGGCAGCGGCAGGCCAGGTGCGCCCTGAAAGATCCGTGGTGACCGACTCACACGACGCGCGCACGGTCGAGCGCTCGCGCTGGGCGCTGCTCGGCGGCAACTTCGCGATCGCCTGCGGCGTGATGGCGCCATCGGGCGTGATGAACGACCTCGTCGATTCGCTGCAGGTCAGCGCCGCGGTGGCCGGCCAGCTGATCACCATCGGCGCCATCGTGCTCGCGCTCGGTGCGCCGCTGCTCGCGGCGTGGGTCGCGGGCAGCGACCGCCGGCGGCTGCTGACGCTGTGGCTGCTTTGGTATGCCTTGGGCCACGCGATCGCGGCGCTGTCGCCCAACTTCACGGTGCTGGCCGTCGTGCGCACCATCACGCTGCTCGGCGCCGCGGTGTTCACGCCGCAGGCCGGTGCGGCGATCGCGGTCATGACGCCGCCGCACGCGCGCGGCCACGCGATCACCTTCGTGTTCCTCGGCTGGGCGGTGGCCTCGGTGCTGGGCCTGCCGCTGCACGCGTACGTGGCCGAGACCTTCGGGTGGCGCGTCTCGCTCGCTGGCGTGGCAGCGCTGTCGGCGCTGGCCGCATGGTGGATCTGGTACGCGATGCCCGACGGTGTGCGACCGGCGGCGCTGTCGGGTGCGCAGTGGCGTTCGGTGTTCACCGATCCGGTGCTGATGGCGGTGGTGCTGGTCACCGCGCTAGCGGGCGCCGCACAGTTCACGCTGTTCTCGTACATGGCGCCCTACTTCCGCCAGGTGCTCAGCGCCACGCCGGCGCAGATCGCGGCGCTGTTTCTGGTGTTCGGCGTCGTCGGGCTGGCCAGCAGCGTGGTGGTCACCCGCGTGATCGACCGTTTCGGCGCCCCGCGCATGGTCGCGCTGCTGCTGCTGGGGATGGCCGTGAGCTTCGCGCTGTGGCCGTTCGCCGGCAGCGTGACGCTGATGGCACTGGCCATCGTGCCGTGGTCGTTCGGCTGTTTCGCGGCGCAGTCGTCGCAGCATGCGCGACTGTCGTCGCTGGCGCCCCCGCTGGCACCGGCGTCGATGGCACTGAACTCGGCGGCGATCTACGTCGGCCAAGCGATCGGGGCGGCCACCGGCGGCGCGATGCTCGCGGTGAGCGGCTTCACCCATCTCGCCTGGGCCGCGTTGGCCTGGGTGATGGTGGCCATCGGCTTGAGTCAGTGGGCGGCGTCGCGCCAGCCGAGGCCGACTTCGGGCGACGTGCGGGCCGCGACATGAACAGCGAGGCCGACTCGCAGTCGTCGCCGCCCGCCGAGGCGGCGTCGCGCGTGCCGCGCTCGAAGGCGGAGCTGTTCATCGCGTTCACCTGGCTCGCGCTGCAGGGCTTCGGCGGCGTGCTCGCGGTGACGCAGCGCGAACTCGTGGATCGCCGGCGCTGGCTCAGCAAGGAGCAATTCGTCGAGTTGTTGTCGTTGTCGCAGGTGCTGCCCGGGCCCAACGTGATCAACCTGAGCCTGATGTTCGGCGATCGCCACTTCGGTTGGCGCGGTGCCCTCGTGGCGGTCGCGGGCATGCTGGGCGCGCCGCTGCTGATCGTGTTGGGGCTGGCGGCCATCTACGCGCAGTTCCGCGCCGTGCCCCACGTGGCGGGCGCGCTGCGCGGCATGGGCGCCGTCGCGTCCGGCCTGATCCTGTCGACGGCCTTCAAGCTCGCGCCGACGCTCAAGCGCAACCCGATGGGGTTGTGGCCGAGCACCCTGAGCCTCGGGACGACCGCGCTGGCGATCGGCTGGTTGCGCTGGCCGCTGGTGTGGGTGGTGCTGGCACTCGGCCTGGCGGGCTTTGCCTGGGCCTGGCACCGGCTGTCGGCGCAACGCCGCAGCGCGTCATGAACGGCGCAGCGTCACTCGGCCTGCACGGACTGGCCTGGTCCGACGTGCTGCACCTGGCCGGGCACTTCGCGCTGTTGTCGCTGCTGGCGGTGGGCGGCGCGATCACCCTGGCCTCCGAGATGCAGCGCTATCTGGTGGTCGAGCACGGTTGGATCGACGCACTGCAGTTCAACACGTCGATCGCCATCGCCCAGGCTGCGCCGGGCCCCAACATCCTGTTCGTGGCGCTGCTCGGCTGGAGCACGGCCGGGCCGCTGGGCCTGCTGGCGACGATGGCGGGCATCATGCTGCCGTCGAGCCTCATCACCTTCGTCGTCGGAAGGCTGCGCCGCGCGCGCCGCGACGCGCTCGCCGTGCAGGCATTCAGCGTCGGCCTGGCGCCGCTGACGATCGGGCTGCTGCTGGCCACCGGGTGGGTGCTGGCGCTGCCGCTGCTGGAGCGACCGCTGTCGATGCTGCTCGTGCCGGCAACCGTCGTCTTCATGCTCAAGACCAACCGCAGCCCGCTGTGGATGATCGCGCTCGGCGCTGTCGTCGGAGCGCTCGGAGGTGCCTGACGTGTGGATCGCCGGCGTACACGACCTGCCGCTGTTCATCGCCGCGGGCCTGCTGCTGAACGTCACGCCCGGGGCCGACATGGCGCTGATCGGCGCGCACAGCGCAGCACACGGCTTTCGCAACGGCGCCGCGGCGGCACTGGGCGTCGGCGCGGGCTGCTTCGTGCATGTGGCGGCCGCCGCGCTGGGCCTGTCGGCGCTGATCGCGGGCTCGGCCACGGCCTTCACCGTGTTGCGCTGGG
>DATIFD010000116.1:0-7976 GCA_035455385.1 Burkholderiaceae bacterium | reverse complement strand
AAGGCGGCAAGCGCCTGGGTTACGGCGCGCGCGCGATCAACAACGGCTCGCCGCAGGCCCTGCCGAAGCTCGTGTTCCCGGGTGGTGCGCTCGTCGGCTGCGACGCCGGTTTCCTGAATGCCGCGCGCATCAAGGGCAGCCACACCGCGATCAAGAGCGGCATGCTGTGCGCCGGCGCGATCCACGATGCGTTGGCGGCCGGGCGCTCGCTCGACGAGCTGACTGCATACCCCGCCGCGTTCGAGGCCAGCTGGCTCAACGAGGAGCTGCAGCAGACGCGCAACTTCAAGCTGTGGTTCAAGAAGGGCAAGCTGCTGGGCAACCTGATGACGGGCATCGAGCACTGGCTGCTGCCCAAGCTCGGCATCCAGAGCCCGCCGTGGACGCTGCACGCCCGCAAGCGCGACCATGAATGCCTGCTGCCGGCCGCGCAGTGCGCGAAGATCGACTACCCCAAGCCCGACGGCAAGCTGAGCTTCGATCGCCTGAGCTCGGTGTTCGTCAGCAACACCAACCACAGCGAGGACCAGCCGTCGCACTTGACACTGAAGGACGCGTCGGTGCCGGTCGACGTGAACCTGAAGATCTACGCCGGTCCCGAGTCGCGCTACTGCCCGGCCGGCGTCTACGAGTTCGTGCCGGCCGAGGGGGGCGGCGAGCGGCTGCAGATCAACGCCCAGAACTGCGTGCACTGCAAGACCTGCGACATCAAGGATCCGCGGCAGAACATCGTCTGGGTCACGCCCGAGGGCGGCGGCGGACCCAACTACGTCGGAATGTGACGCGGCCCGACTAGCGCGGCCGGCGATTGAACCCATCGCCTTGCTCTGGCAACTGAGGGCCGGCTGCAGGGTGTACAACCACGCCAGCGTGCGCCTTGGCCGGCGCACCGTGTGCACCTTGGTGGCCAGAAGGATTTGCATGATCACTCGCGCGACCCGCCGGCTCGCCTTGGTCGTCGCCGCGTCGGCGGCCGGTCTGCTGGCCGCCTGCGCCACCACCGGCGAGGCAACCTCGCCGGCGTCGGCGCCGCCCACCAGCGCGTTCGCGCCGGCGCTGCGCTGCATGGACACGACGCTGCTCGACCACGGGGTGCGCGACCTGTCGGTGATCATCGAGGACCTGGCCGACCCCTCGCAGCGCAAGGCCCAGGCCGGCACCAAGGACATGCTGGTCACCGCGGTGTCCGACATGACGCAACGCAGCCGCGCGATCCGCCTGGTGGCCTCCGACGCCGAATGGGGCCAGACGGTCGCTGCGGCGTCCCAGGCGCAGAAGCGCGAGGCTTACGCCGTGACGCCGCAGTTCGCGTTGCGCGGCACGCTGCGCACGCTCGACGGTGGCCGCACGGTGGCTCTCGACCTGACGCTGCTGACGACGCAGGACATGAGCGTCGTGCCCGGCGCCGCGACGCAGAACGCGGCGCTGCTGCGCAACGGCAACGCCGAGCTCGTCAAGTTCGGCCAGCCGCTGGTGGTGCCCGCAGGCGGCGTGGCCCAGGCGCAGCGCGCGCTGTCGGAACTGGCCGTGATCGAGCTGTTCGGCCGCCTCGCCAAGGTGCCGTACTGGAGTTGCCTGGGCATCGGCATCGACAACCCGGCGGTGGCCGCCGAGGTGCAGGATTGGTACGACGCGATGGCGGCGCGTCCGGCCGAGCTCGTCACCTACTTCCAGCAGCAGCTGCGCATCCGCCAGGCCTACGACGGTCCGATCGACGGCACGGTCGGCAACGCCTTCAAGGATGCGGTGGTTCGCACACGCGGGGCGCTCGGCCTGTCGCGCGAGCCCAAGCTGTCGCTCGATCTGTTCAAGGCCTACCTTGGCGCCGACGTGGCCGGCCTGCAGGCCAAGATCCGCGCGGCGGCGCCCGCGGTGGCCGCCAGCCCGCCGGCCGCGGCCCAGCCGCTGACGCTACAGGTCGCGACGTCGGCCGACGGCCAGCGGCTCGCCCGCGGCCAGGCGGTGCAGCTGTCGATCCGCCCCAACCGCGACGCCCACGTCTACTGCTACCTGCAGGACGAGAAGAGCCAGGTCACGCGCTTCTTCCCCAACCGCTTCCGGCGCGACTCTCGGGTCGAGCCCGCCACCGGCCTGCAGCTGCCCGGCTCGATGCGCTTCGAGCTGACGATGAACAGCCGCGGCGTGCCGGAAACGGTGGCCTGTTTCGCCACCGAGCGCGACGTGCTCGCCGAGCTGCCGCCCGGCGTCAACGGCAGCGACTTCCAGCCGCTGCCGCCGTCGGCCACGCTCGACCAGGTGCGCCAGGCCTTCGTCAAGGTCTCCGGCGGCACGCTGGCCCACGAGACCCTCGAGCTGCGCGCGCGCTGACCGCGCGCCACCCGGCGCAGCCCCGACGCGCGGCCGTCCGATTATCCGGCGGCTCGGCGCTCGCGACCGCGGGCCAAAGCCGCTTGAACCGTGGCGGCGGGTCACGCAACCCATCGGCAGTCCTCCCAACTAGGAGTCTCCCCATGGCCGGATCGGCTGCCCCCCCGCGCGCCTGGCGCCCCCCGCTGGCGACCGCCCTGCTCGGCCTGGCGCTGTCGGCGCCGCTGCAGGCCCAGACCTGCGCCGGAAAGCTCGGCGAGCAGTCGACCGACAGCCTGGAACGATTCAGCATGATCAACGCGCAGTGCGGGTCACTTGCTGCGCCGCTGACCGTGCACCGCGCGGCACAGCTCGATCTCTACGACAGGCCCGTGGTCGCGGTGACGATCGCACCGGCGCCGGCCGCCTCGGTGCCAGCCATGAGCGCCCCGGTGCCGCCGCTGCCCGCGCCGCCGGTGCCCACCACACCGCCGACGCGTGACGAGCTGCGCGTGATGTCGCTGGCACCCGCGCTGCTGGACGCGGCACGCGAGAACCAGCTCGATCCGCTGCTGCTGCACGCGATCGCGCACGTCGAGTCGCGCCACAACCCGCGCGCGGTGTCGAAGGCCGGTGCGCGTGGCGTGATGCAGATGATGCCGGCCACCGGCAAGCGCTTCGGCGTCAACAACCCTGAACAAGGGTTGTTCGACGCCAGGACCAACCTGCGCGCCAGCGCGGCGTACCTGAGCACGCTGCGCGCGCGCTACGGCGACGACCTGCGGCTGATGCTGGCGGCCTACAACGCCGGTGAAGGCGCGGTCGACAAGGCCGGCGGCACCGTGCCGCCCTACCCCGAAACCCAGGCCTACGTGCGCGACGTGCTCGCCGTGTACCGCAGGCTGACGTCGACCTTCTCGGTGAGCGACACCGGTGAACTGATCAAGCGTGGAGGTGAGAACTCATGAGCATGTCGGCGTACTTCCGCAGCGCCGCGGTCACGCGCGAAGGCGCGTTCGCGCGCTACAGCGACCTGCTGCTGGTCGGCGGCATCGTCGCCATCGTGGCGATGATGATCCTGCCGCTGCCAGCCTGGCTGATCGACGGCCTGGTAGCGCTCAACATCGCTTCGGGGCTCGTGCTGCTGCTGCTGGGCGTGTATATCGCGTCGCCGCTGGAGTTCTCTGTGTTCCCGAGCGTGCTGCTGATGACGACGCTGTTCCGGTTGTCGCTGTCGATCGCCACCACGCGGATGATCCTGCTGCACGGCAACGCCGGGCACATCATCGACACCTTCGGCAAGGTCGTGGCCGGCGGCAACCTGGTCGTCGGCCTGGTGGTGTTCCTGATCATCACGGTCGTGCAATTCATCGTGATCGCCAAGGGCGCAGAGCGCGTGGCCGAGGTCGCCGCGCGCTTCTCGCTCGACGCGATGCCCGGCAAGCAGCTGTCGATCGACTCCGACCTGCGCTCGGGCCTGATCGACAAGGACGAGGCCAAGCGCCGCCGCCGAAACCTCGAGATGGAGAGCAAGCTGCATGTCTCGCTCGACGGCGCGATGAAGTTCGTCAAGGGCGATGCCATCGCCGGCATCGTGATCATCGTGATCAACCTGCTCGGCGGCCTGGCCATCGGCGTGATGATGCAGGACCTCGACATCGGCTCGGCGATGACCAAGTACTCGATCCTGACGATCGGCGAAGGCATGGTCGCGCAGATCCCGGCGCTGCTCGGCGCGATGGCCGCCGGCCTGATCGTGACCCGCACCAGCGACGAAGAGGACAAGCACCTCGGCGATTCGATCCGCAAGCAGGTGATCGCCAAGCCGCGCGTGTTGATGGTGGCCGGCGGCATCTGCATCCTGATGGCCTTCGTGCCCGGCTTCCCGATCGCGGTGTTCCTCACGCTGGCCATCGTGTTGCTGGTCAGCGGCGCGCTGCTCACCCCGGCCTTGCGCGAGAAGCTGATGAACGTGCGCAACCCCGCGGTACAGGGCCTGGTCAGGCGACTGGACACGCCGCAGCAGGTGGCAACCACCGCGCTGCCACAGCAGCGCCCGGCGGTGCCGCTGCTGCTGCGCGTGCCGGCCAGGCTGCTGGCCGACAACAATGGCCAGCGTCTGACGCGCACGCTGGAAGAGGTGCTCGACGAATTCCAGCTCAACCTCGGCCTGAACCTGCCGCGCATCCATCTGCATGGGCAGACCGACCCGGCCGACGGCGACCGCTGGGAGCTGCTGGCGTTCGAAGTGCCGATCGCCGCGGGCTCGCTGCCCGACGAGCCGCACGTCGCTCTCGGCGAACCGGTGCGCCAGGCGCTGCGCCGCAACGCGCCGCTGTTCCTCGGCGCGCAGGACACCACCAACCTGCTCACCCGCGCGTCGGCCGACGTGCCCGACATCGTCAAGGAAGTGCTGCGTGCACTGCCGCTGCAGCGCGTGTCGGAAGTGCTGCGCCGCCTCGTCAGCGAAGGGGTTTCGATCCGCAACCTGCGCGACATCCTCGAAGCGCTGGCCGAGATCGCGCAGCGCGACAAGGACGTGCTCGCGCTCACCGAGTTCACCCGCGTCGCGCTGCGTCGCCAGATCAGCCACATGGTGGCGCCCCAGGGTCGCTTGGGCGCTCTGATGCTGCAGCCCCAGATCGAGGAGATGCTGCGCCAGTCGGTGCGCGTCAACGGCGGCGTGTCGCAGCTGGCACTCGAACCCGAAACCGCCCGCCGCCTGTGCGACGCCATCGTCGGCTCGGTGCGCCGCCACTCGCCGGCGGCCCTGGTGACCGCGATCGACGTGCGCTGGCACGTGCGCAAGCTGATCGAAGCCGAATGCTTCGACCTGCCGGTGCTGTCGTACCACGAGCTTATGCCGACGCTGAAGCTCGACGTGCTCGACCGCGTGCCGTCGCCCGGCGCGCCGATGCTGACAGCGGCCTGAAGCTGGCCCCGGGTCCCCCTGAGGCCCAACTCTCCCGATAGGCCAACCGGCCGGCCCGCCCCAACAGGAGCGGGCCGGCCGCAGCGCGCAGACAACTTGAACCGGCCGCCAAGGGGGCGCAACCCATCAGCAATCCCCCCAACTAGGAGTTACCGCATGGCCGGCATCGCGAGCACCCAGCGCCTTCGGCAAGCTGGCAAGTGGCTGCTGGGCTGCCTGAAGCGTGGCGCCTGGATCGCGCTGGCCGCCGGCGCTCTGGCGTCGGGAGCGGCCAGTGCCGCGCCAATGCCCAACGGGGGGCGCCTGGTTCAGATCACCGCGCGTGAGCAGCCGATCGGGGCCTTCCTGCAGGACCTGTTCGCCACGATCGACGTGCCGGCCCAGATCAGCCCGAGCCTCGCCGGAAACGTCAACGGCACCTTCGCCGGCCCGGCCGACAAGGTGTTGCGCGACGTCTCACGCGTCTACAACCTCGTGACCTACTTCGACGGCTCGGTGATGCACGTGACGCCGATGTCCGAGATGGCCCGTCGCACCTACGCGGTGGCGCCGGCGGTGGGTGACCGGCTGTTGCGCGAGGCGGCCGACCTCAACCTCACCGATCCCCGCAACACGCTGCGCCGCAGCGCCGACGGCAACATGATCGCCACCGGTGCGCGCCGCTTCGTCGAGCAGATCGACGAATTGCTGCGCGCGGGCCAAGCACAAGACGCTACGCCGTCGACGCCGCCCGGTGCGGCCGACTTCCGTGTCTTCTACCTGCGCTACGCCTGGGCCCAGGACGTGACGATGACGATCGGCGGCCGCCAGGTGGTGGTGCCCGGCGTGGCGTCGATCCTGCGCTCGCTGGTCGACCCCAACTCGCACAACACGTACCGCCCGCTCGGCCGCGAAGTGCTGCTGCGCCCGACGCAGCCGTCGCTCAAGGGCCAGGGCCTGATCGGCCAGGGCGTGTCGACCAAGGCGCCCACCACCGGCGAGGCCGCGCGCAACAACGCGATCGACAACCTGGTGACCGCGCTGGCGCGCACCGCCGCACCCGCCGACGCCGCCTCGGCGCCCGCCGGCTATCCCGACCCGATGCAGGTCCGCATCGAAGCCGATCAGCGCCTGAACGCCGTCATCGTGCGCGACACCGCAGACCGGCTGCCGCGCTACGAGCAACTGATCGCGTCGCTCGACGTCGAGCCGCAGTCGCTCGAGATCGAAGCCACGATCATCGACGTCAACACAGACAAGGCACGCGAACTCGGCATCGAGTGGCGCTGGGCCAACGACGGCCGCAGCGCGTCGTTCCAGGGCGCGGTGCCCTCGGTGGGCAACGGCGGCGTGGCCTCGGTCGTGCTCGGCTCGCTGGGCCAGTTCTTCGCCCGCATCCGGGCGCTGCAGAACGAAGGCGCCGCGCGCATCGTGTCGAGCCCGCAGGTGGTCACCCTGTCCAACGTGGAAGCGGTGTTCGACAACACGTCGACGTTCTTCGTCCGGGTGGCCGGTCGCGAGCAGGTCGACCTGTTCAACGTCAGCGCCGGCACCACGCTGCGCGTCACGCCGCACGTGTTCCGCGACCGCGACCAGACGCGCATCAAGCTGCTGGTCAACGTCGAGGACGGCGCGATCACCGGCCAGCAGGTCGATCAGATCCCGGTCATCGAGCGCTCGACCGTCAACACGCAGGCGCTGATCGCCGAGGGCGAGAGCCTGCTGATCGGCGGCATGGTTCGCGAGACCAAGGCCACCAGCGAAGACAAGGTGCCCGGCCTCGGCGACGTGCCGGTGGTGGGCAACCTGTTCAAGACCAAGGCGACGCAGAACACGCGTGTCGAGCGCATGTTCCTGATCACGCCGCGCATGGCCGGCACGCGCCAGGCGCCGCCGCAGGCCACGCTCGGTACGCTGCGCTCCGGGCCGACACCGGTGACTCCCGCTGCGCCCGCGCCAATGCCGGCGCCGGCGACGACGCCCGGCCTGCAGACCGCGGCTCCGCCAGCCGCCACGACCCGCGTTGCCGCCACGCCGGCCGTCGCACCGCAACCGGCGCCGGCAGGCACGATGCAACCCGTGCCGATGCCGGCCCCGATCGCGCCAGCGGCGCGGGCATCGGTGGTGGTCGACCTCGACGCGATGACCAGCGGCCCGCCGCGTCAGGCTGCGATCGACGGCCGCGACGCCACGGCCACCCGCGTCAGCACCTCGCAAACCAAGTGAACCCAACCCAGGAGCGCCCGATCATGGACCGCGCCGCCCTTCCCGTCGAATCCATGGATGCGCTGGAGCTGCGCGTCCTTCAAGGCCCGCAAAGCGGCGCCCGCGCACCGCTGACTGCCGGTGCTCCCTGCCTGCTCGCCGCCGGCCCCGACGGCAGCGACGGTGCCGACATCGTCCTGCGCGAGCCGGCGGTGGCGCCGACGCGCATTCGCATCAGTGCCGATGCACCGCACGCGATCCTCGAGGTGCTGCAGGGCGAGGCACAGCTCGGCGGCGAGGCCCTTCGCGCCGGCTCGCAGACGCTGTGGCCGATGCACACCCCGCTGCACATCGGCGCGCTGGTCGTGGCCTTCGGCCGTGCCTGTGTCGACAGCTGGCCTTCGCTGGCCGAGTCTCCGGCTTCGGCCGGCTCGCCCGAGGCGTCGGCCAGCGCCGCTGCCGCACCGCCACTGCGGCGCCGCGCCGAGGTCTGGCTCGCGGCGATGGGCGCCGGCGTGCTGGCAGTGTGCGGCGCCGCGCTGTGGGTCGCGCA
>DATIFD010000115.1:0-7278 GCA_035455385.1 Burkholderiaceae bacterium | reverse complement strand
CGCGGCGCGCAGCAGCGCGGCGGCGGTGGTGCCGCCGAACGGCCCGGCCATGTTCCAGTAGGCCTGCGGTGCGGTGCCGTGGTAGCGGCCGGCATCGTCGCGCGTCAGCGCGACGGCGGCATCGAACGGGTGATCGGGCATCTCGTCGGGCCCACGCGGTTGAGGGGGATGGATTGTCGCAGTCGCCTCGCGCCGCCGCGATGACGCCGCGGGTCAAGGCCCGCGCTTTTGGCAGAATGGGTCCGTGAACACCGCCGCCGTAACGCTGCGCCTGGCCGCTGTGAGCGACGCCGACACCATCGCGCAGATGTCGCGCGACCTGATCGAGTCGGGCCTCGGCTGGCGCTACCGCGCCGATCGCGTGCGGCGCATGATCACGCGCCGCGACACGACGGCGCTGGTGGCCTGCGACCGCCGCGGCATCGTCGGCTTCGCGGTGATGCAGTTCGACGACGAGCATGCGCACCTGATGCTGCTGGCGGTGCGGGCGTCGCATCAGCGTCAGGGCGTGGCGCGGCAGCTGATGCAATGGCTGTTGAAGTCGGCACGCGTCGCCGGCATGGTGTCGGTGCACCTGGAGTTGCGCGCCAGCAACCGGGCGGCGCTGCACTTCTACCGCACGCTCGGCTTCGCGCAGACGCTGGTGCTGGCCGGCTACTACGAGCAGCGCGAGTCGGCCATCCGCATGATGTGCCTGCTGCGCGCACCCGACGGGCAGCCGCCGCCGGACGACTGGCTGCGCAGGCTGCGACGCCCGCGGTGAAGCCCACGCGCGGCGGCGCGACGCCGCACACCGAGCCATGAGCCCGGCTGCCGCCGGCAGTGCCGCGCCGATCGCGGGCCTCGAGGCCGCGCTGGCGGGCGTGCTGCGGCGCTCGCGGCTGGCGATCGTCGTGGCGGCCGGCGATGCCTCGGTGGTGTGGGCCAACGGCGCTGCGCTGCAACTGCTGCCGACGCTCGACCCCAGGCGCAGCGGCGCCAACCTGCGCGACGTGGTCGACCTCGCGGCGGCCGGCGACGACTGGGCGCGCGTGGCCGATGCGCTGACCGCGCGCGTGCCGCTGCCGGCGCTCGAGCTGCCGCTGCACCACGGCCGCTGGCTTCGCGTGGAGCTGCAGCCGCTCGGCCAAGAGGCCGATCCGCGTCTGGCCGCCGCGCTGTTGCTGCACGACGTGACGCAGCGGCGCCTGGCGCGCGAGCGCGCGCGCGTCGAGGACGAGCTCAAGCGCGAGGCCGGCCGGCTCGGCCGCGTCGGCGCCTGGGAATACGACGTGGCCACCGACACCGTGCGCTGGTCGGACGAGATGTTCGCGATCCACGGCCTGGCGCCGGTGGCCGCGCCCGACAAGCGCACGTTCATCCCGTTGTACGACACGCCGTCGCGCGAGCGCTGGCTGGCCGCGTTTCAGGCGGCGGTGGGCAATGGGCGGGCGATCAACCTCGAGCTCGACTTCGTCACGCCGAAGGGCGAGGCGCGCCACGTGCACGCGCTGGGCCGTCCGCTGTGGCGCAACGGTCGCGTGGTCGGCATCGCGGGCGTCATCCACGACGAGACCGCCGCGCACGCGGCGCGCCAGGCGATCGCCGAGCTGCGCGATCGCCTGCGCCTGACCACGCAGGCGATCGGTGCCGGCGTGTGGGAGTGGCACGTCGACGGCGGGCGCATCGGCTGGGACGAGCAGATGTACCGGCTGTACGGCCTGCCACCGGGCAACGGCCTGGTCGACGAGCGCACCTGGGCACACGCCATCCATCCCGACGACTTCGTGCGCGCCCGCGACGACACGCGCGCGGTGATCGACGGCCGACGCGAGCACATCGACCACCACTTCCGCGTCGTCTGGCCCGACGGCGACGTGCGCCACATCCAGTCGGTGGGCAGCCGCATCGACACGCCGCAGGGGCGGCGCATCGTGGGCATCAATTTCGACGTCACCGACCGCGAGCGGCGCGTGCAGTCGATGCTCGACAAGCAGGCCGCCGAGCGCGCGAGCCGTGCCAAGAGCGAGCTGCTGTCTCGCGCCAGCCACGAGCTGCGCACGCCGATGAACGCGGTGCTCGGCTTCGCGCAGCTGCTGCAGCTGCGCGCGGCCGAACTGCCGCCGTGGGCCGGCGACGCGGTGCGGCAGCTGCGCTCGGCGGGCACGCACCTGCTGGCGATGATCGACGACCTGCTCGACCTGGCGGCGGTGGAGTCGGGCTCGCTGGCGCTGCGCCTTGGCGGCGTGCCGCTCGACGAGGCGGTGGAGGCGGTGCTCGACCTGATGCGGCCGCAGGCCGATGCTGCCGGCGTGCGCCTCGGTCGGTGGACACGCTGCGGCCTGGCGGTGCACGCCGATGCCACGCGGCTGCGGCAGGTGCTGCTCAACCTGGTGGGCAACGCGATCAAGTTCAACGCCGCTGGTGGTCGCGTCGACGTCCTGCTCGAACCGCGGTCGGGCGATGCCGCCGCGCCGGTGGGCATCATCGTGCGCGACGACGGTCCTGGCATCGCGCCGGAGCGGCAGCATCAGCTGTTCCAGCCGTTCAACCGCCTCGACGCGCAGGCGCGCGAGGTGCCGGGGCACGGGCTCGGGCTCGTGATCTCGCGCCAGCTCGCCGAGGCGATGCACGGCTCGCTGGCGCTGCGCTCGACGGCCGGCGTGGGCACCGAGGCGGTGCTGCGGTTGCCGCGCGAGACGCCGGCCGGCGCGGTGGCGCCGGTGCCGGCGGTCACGTCGGCCGCTGCGGTGCGGCCCGCGGCGGGCGCCGTGCGAGTGCTCTGCGTCGAAGACAACCCGGTCAACGCGCTGCTGATGCGCGAGGCGCTGGCGCTGCGCCCCGGCGAGATCGATCTGCGCCTGGCCGACAGCGGCGAACGCGGCCTCGAGGTGCTGGCCTCGTGGCGGCCCGACCTGGTGCTGCTCGACCTCAGCCTGCCCGGCATCGACGGACACGAGGTCCTGCGCCGCCTGCGCGCCCAGCCGGAGCTGGCCGACCTGCCGTGCGTCGCGGTGTCGGCCGACGCGATGCCGCAGCAGATCGCACGCGCGCGTGCGGCCGGCTTCGACGACTACTGGGTCAAGCCGCTCGACATACCGACGCTGGCCGACCGCGTGCTGCGCTACGCGCCCGAACGACCGCGCAGCAGCTAAGGCGACCGCGCCGTGGCATCGGGCGCCGGGCGCGTCCACCGCGGCCGAACATGATCTGCATCAACGGCAGGCGGCGGCCGGATCGCTATTCTGGTATGCGAGTACCGAATTGGGAGCACCACCCGTGCACGATCAGCGACAGGTCAGCCGCCTGCTCGATGAGGAGCATCGCGCCAACCTCGAGCTGCTGGGCCGGCTCGAGCAGCGGCTGGCGCGCTGGCCGCGCGGCGTTGTGCAGGCCGACGGCGAGATGGCGGCCCTGCTGGGTCAACTGGTGAGGCATTTGCAGCACGACACCGGCCGCCACTTCGATTTCGAGGAGAACGAGCTGTTCCCCCGCCTGGCCGATGCCGGTGACGACGGCATCGCGCTGTTGCTGCGGGAGGAGCACGACGCGATGCGCGAGCTGGCGCTCGAGCTGGCGCCGCTGGCCGAGGCAGCGGCCGGCGGTGCGCTGGACGCCGAAGGCTGGCAGGCACTGCGCCGCGCGGGGCTCGAGATGGTGGAGCGCCAGGTGGCGCACATCCAGAAGGAGAGCATGGCGTTGCTGCCGTTGCTCGCCGACCTGCTCGACGACGACACCGACCAGCAGCTGGCCCTGGCGTACGCGTCGGGCTGACACCGGCGGCGTGTGATCAAGGAGCGATTGATGGAGACCACCACCCGCACGCCCGATGCGATCCGCGCGCTCGCCGTCGACGACCTCGACGCCGTGGTGGCCATCGATGCGCAACAGCAGGGCCGCTCGCGCCGCGCCTATGTCGAGCGCCGCCTGCAGGCCGCGTTGCGCGAGCCGGCGTTGCATGGGCAGTTCGCAGCGGTCGACGGCAAGGGCCTGGCCGGCTTCATGCTTGCGCGCGTGCTCGAAGGCGAGTTCGGCCGCCGTGACACCGGGTTGCGGCTCGAGCTGCTCGGCGTTCGTGCCGACGCGCGTGGCCGCGGCCTGGGCACCCGGCTGCTCGACACGCTTTCGGCGTGGGCGCGGCGCCACTGTGCGCACGAGATCCGCACCACCGCGTCGTGGCGCGACACGCGGCTGCTGCAGTGGCTGGCGGCCACGGGCTTCGCGCTGGCGCCGGTGACGCTCGTCGAGCGCGCGATCGGGCGGTCGGCCGACGGCGCGCAGCCGCTGGCGGAGCGCGAGACCGTGGCGCTCGAGCGCGGCCAGGGTCCGGGCCGCGAGATCGACTTCGGCGCCCGCGAGGGCAACGACTTCGAGCGGCAGCAGCGCGGCCAACCCGACGTGCGCCCGATGGAGCCGGCCGACCTGCAGGAGATCGCCCGCATCGACCGTGCGATCACCGGTCGTGAGCGCAGCGGCTACATCGGACGCCGCCTGATGGAGACGATGAGCGACTCGGCGATCCGGGTGTCGCTGACCGCGCGGCTCGACGGCGCAATCGTCGGCTTCCTGATGGCGCGGGTCGACTGGGGTGACTTCGGTCGCATCGACCCGGTGGCGGTGGTCGACACGCTGGGCGTCGACCCGGCGTACGCCACCCGCCGCGGTGTGGGCCGCGCGCTGCTGCGGCAACTGTTCGCCAACCTCGACGCGCTGCATGTCGAGCGCGTCGAGACCGTGGTGTCGCTGCACGACCTGGCGCTCGCGGGTTTCTTCGCCGGCAACGGCTTCTCGCCATCGCAGCAGCTGGCCTTCGTGCGGCGGCTCGAAGGCTGACGCGCGGCCGTACCATGGCGGCGATGACGACCCCACCGGACGAATCCGCGGTGCGCGACGCGCTGCGCCAGGTGCTCGACCCCGAGGCCGGCATGAACATCGTCGACCTCGGGCTGGTCTACGGCATCGAGCTGTCCGGCGACGCGGTGCGCATCGACCTCACGATGACCAGCGCCGCGTGTCCGATGGCCGAGGCGATCATCGACGAGGTCAGCGCGGCGGTCGCCGCGGTGGTGCCGCCCGACACGCGGATCGACGTGGCCTTGGTCTGGGACCCGCCGTGGACGCCAGATCGCATGAGCGACTTCGCGCGCGAGCACTTCGGATGGGCGCCGCGCTAGGCGGCGTGCGCGGCATGCCGGAGCGCCGCCCTGCATGGTGGCGGGCACCGTTGCTGCTGCTGGGCGTGGTGGCGCTCGCCGCCGGCGCGCTCGCGGGGTTGGCACGCCTGGGCTACGCGGTGCCCGATGCGGTGGCCGGCGTGGCCGCGCTGCACGGCCCGCTGATGGTCTGCGGCTTCTTCGGTGTGGTGATCGCGCTCGAGCGTGCGGTGGCGATCGGCCGCGCCTGGGCCTATGCGGCGCCGCTGCTCGCCGGCGTGGGCAGCGCGGCGGTGCTGCACGGCGCCACCGAGATCGCGCCTTGGCTCTACCTCGGCGGCAGCATCGTCCTGCTGCTCGCGTCGCTCGACGTGTGGCGGCGCCAGCGCGAGTGGTTCACGTTCACGATCGCGCTGGCGGCGGCCTGCTGGTCCGCCGGCGTCGCGGCGTGGGCGCTGGGTGCGCCGGTGCACGCGGTGGTGCCGTGGTGGCTGGCGTTTCTTGTGCTGACGATCGCTGGCGAACGGCTCGAGTTGTCGCGCTTCCTGCCGCCGTCGGCGCGCGCGCAGCGCGTGTTCGCTGCGCTGCTGCTGGTCGTGCTGCTGGCGATGATCACCTCGCTGCGCTGGCCACCGGCGCTGCGCGGTTTTGGCGCTGCGCTGCTTGGCCTGGCCCTGTGGCTGCTGAAGCAGGACATCGCGCGCCGCACGGTGCGCCAGTACGGGCTCACGCGCTTCATCGCGGTGTGCCTGCTGTCGGGCTACTTCTGGCTGGCCGTCGGCGGCGCGATCATCGCGACCACCGGCGCGCTGCAACCCGGTGCGCCGGCGTACGACGCGGCGCTGCATGCCGTGCTGCTCGGCTTCGTGTTCGCGATGGTGTTCGGCCACGCGCCGATCATCTTTCCGGCCGTGCTGCGGGTCGCGGTGCCGTACCACCCGGTCTTCTACGGGCCGCTGGCAGTGCTGCACGCATCGCTGCTGCTGCGGCTGGCGGGCGACGCGGCCGGCCTGCACGCCTGGCAGCGGTTGGGCGGGCTGCTGGCGGCCGTCGCGCTGCTGCTCTTCATCGCGGCGACCGCAGGCGCGGCGGTCCGCGGCCGGCTGCGCGGCGCTGCGTAGCGCGAGCACCCGCTCCGCGGCGTGAGCAGGCCTCAGTGCAGGCTCTCGTACTTGGCCATCAGCTCGTCGGGCGACTCGACGAAGTCGGGGTGCTGCACGATGCAGTCGGCCGGGCAGACGAGCTTGCATTGCGGCTCGTCTTCGGCACCGACGCATTCGGTGCAGCGCAGCGGGTCGATCACGTAGATCGGGTCGCCCACCGCGATCGCCTCGTTGGGGCACACCGGCTTGCAGGCGTCGCAGGCGGTGCAGTTGTCGTTGATCAGCAGGGCCATCGGTTTCTCCCGGATCGGTTCGGACAGGTCATGCGGCCGCAGCGGTCTCGAGCTCGCGCAGCTTGGCGTGGCGGTAGGCACCCCACAGCGCGGCGCCGATCGCCCCGGCGTAGATCGAGTCCTCGTGCGACACCGCCTGCACCTGCACCTTCTCGTTGACCATCTCTTCCTGCACGGCGGCCAGCAGCCCGCTGTCGAGCGCGAGGCCGCCGGTCAGCAGCGCGGTGCCGCTCTTGACGCCGGTGACCTTCAGCAGCTTGACGATGCGCGAGGCCATCGACAGGTGGATGCCCTTCAGGATGTCGGGCGTCGCGATGCCGCGGCTGACCATGTTGATGACGTCGGTCTCGGCCAGCACGGCGCAGATCGAGCTCACCTTCTCGGGGTGCTCGGAGGTGCGCGACAGCGGGCCGATCTCCTCCACCGCCACGCCGAGGTAGCGCGCGATGTTCTCGAGGAACTGCCCCGAGCCCGACGCGCACTGGCTGGTCATCTTGTAGCTGAGCACCTTGCCGCGCTCGTCGATCGCGATCGCGCGCCCGTTCAACGCGCCGACGTCGACCACCGCGCGCGCATCGGGCCGCAGGAAGACGCCGCCGCGCGCGTGCGTGGTCATCGAGTAGAAGTGGCCGGTGGCGAACTTCACGTTCTCGCCCTCGCCGGTGGTCGCGACGTAGTCGATGTCGTCCGCGCACAGTCCCGCATCCTCGAGCAGGCCGTCGTAGCCTTCGCGTGCGAGCTGCATCGGGT
>DATIFD010000114.1:0-16297 GCA_035455385.1 Burkholderiaceae bacterium | reverse complement strand
ATCGTTTCAATCAGCGAGACGCCGCGTTGAGCGTCGTGGGCATTGTCTTGTGCCGGCATGATGTCCTCCTGTGCGGGCGGGTGAATCGATGCACGCACTCTAGGAAGGCGCTACCCGGCGCGCGTCGCCCGCGCGAGGGTTTCAGGCGCACCCTGAGGGGGCCGTTGCTCCGGGTGCCCACTTTCGGGGGGAAGCCGGCGTAGCCCTCAAGCCGGCGCCGTCAGATGTCGCGGATCAGACGTCGGAACTCGTCGACATCCTCGAAGCTTCGGTACACCGACGCGAAGCGTACGTAGGCGACCTTGTCGATCCGCTTCAGCTCGCGCATCACGAGCTCGCCGAGTCGGCTGCTGGGGACCTCACGCGCACCGCTGGCCAGGAGACGCTCCTGGATGCGGTCGAGGGCGCTGTCGACCTGCTCCATGCTGACCGGGCGCTTGCGCAGCGCGAGCAGCATCGACGCGCGCAGCTTTGCACTGTCGAAATCTGCCCGTGTGCCGTCCTTCTTGACCACCGCGGGCAGTGCGATCTCTGCGCGTTCATAGGTGGTGAACCGCTTGTCGCATTTGAGGCAGCGGCGGCGACGCCGTATCACGTCGCCTTCGTCCGACTCACGGGTTTCGACGACCTGGGTGTCGTCGTTACCACAGTAGGGGCACCGCACGGGTTGATCGCGAGCGCGTTGACGCGATGCCGTCAGCGATAGACCGGGAAATCACGCGTGAGCCGTGACACCCGTTCACGCACCTTGGTGATGACCGTGTCGTCGGAGGGCGCGTCCAGCACGTCGGCGATGAGGTGGGCAGTCTGCTCGGCTTCACCTTCGCGGAAGCCGCGTGTGGTCATGGCCGGCGAGCCCAGGCGCACCCCGCTGGTCACCATGGGCTTCTGCGGATCGTTGGGAATCGCGTTCTTGTTGCAGGTGATATGCGCTCGCTGCAGCACAGCCTCGGCGTCCTTGCCGGTGATTCCCTTCGGGCGCAGGTCCACCAGCATCAGATGGCTCTCGGTACGGCCCGACACGATTCGCAGGCCCCGCTTGACGAGCGTCTCGGCGAGGATGCTCGCATTGCGCAAGACCTGCTTTTGGTATTGCTTGAACGAGGGCTCGAGCGCTTCCTTGAAGGCCACCGCCTTGGCGGCGATCACGTGCATCAGGGGCCCACCCTGGATGCCAGGAAAGACGGCACTGTTGATGGCCCTGGACACGGGCTCTTTCATCAGGATCAGCCCGCCGCGAGGTCCGCGCAGCGTCTTGTGGGTGGTCGATGTGACCACGTCGGCGTGCGGCATGGGGTTCGGGTAGAGGCCGGCCGCGATCAGCCCGGCATAGTGCGCCATGTCGACCATCAGGTAGGCCCCGATCTCGCGAGCCACCTGGCCGAAGCGCTCGAAGTCGATGCGCAGCGAGTAGGCCGATGCGCCGGCAATGATCAGCTTGGGTCGCTCGCGAAGAGCCAGCGCACGCATTGCGCCGTAGTCGATCTCCTCGCGGGCGTCGAGCCCGTAGCTGACGACGCGGAACCACTTGCCGCTCATGTTCAGCGACATGCCGTGCGTCAGGTGTCCGCCCTCGGCGAGGCTCATCCCCATGATGGTGTCGGCGGGCTTCAGCAGCGCAAACAGCGTGGCTTGGTTCGCCTGCGAGCCCGAGTGGGGCTGGACGTTGGCATGGTCGGCTCCGAACAATCGCTTGACGCGCTCGAGCGCCAAGTCCTCGACTTGATCGACGAACTCGCATCCTCCGTAGTAGCGCTTGCCGGGGTAGCCCTCGGCGTATTTGTTGGTCAGCTGGCTTCCCTGGGCCGCCATCACCGCTGGCGATGCGTAGTTCTCCGAGGCGATCAGCTCGATGTGCTGCTCCTGCCGCTGGTTCTCGGCCTGGATGCTGGACCACACCTCGGGGTCCACCACAGCGAGCGTGTTGGTCGATCGATCAAACATGATGGGTGGTTTCCTTCGTCGCTGACGCTGCCGACGGCTGCGCTTGCAGCCGGGGCGGGCAAGCTGCCCAGGCGAACGGCGAACCCCGCGCGTCACCGACGCCGCGGGTCGCGCTTCCCGGTGGTCTTCCACCTTGGGCCGGTCAGAGCCCTATCGCCAGTCGCGCGCAGCGGAAGTCTATCTGACGGGCCTCGGGTCGACCGGTGTCAGTGCAAAGGGGCGACCCACGCCACCCGCTTCGAGTCGGCGGATGCCGGCGGCGCCTCCACGTTGCCGAAATCCGGAAGACCGGAATTCTTCGGCGTGGCCGCAGCGTTCGACCCACTGGGCAGAGATACCGTCACCGACACCCACTTGCCCTCGGCCACGCGCTTCAGGTTGGCTTGCTCGGCCAGCACCTTTCCGACGTAGCCGCCATCGTCAGCCAGATTGGCGGCACCCACATAGAACCGCAATCCGGCCTCCAAGCCACCCGCCCGCGCGACGCATTCCTTCAGTACCTGCACACCGACTCGGAGGTTGGTCACGGGGTCGAAGGCGGCTCGCACGCCGCCATAAGGCTCGTACTTGTCGTCGTGCACTCGGGTCATCACCTGCATCAGCCCTTGCGCGCCGACCGAGCTCTGGGCAAACGGATTAAAGCTCGATTCGATCGCCATGACGGCCAGGATCAAAGTCGGCTCGAGACCAGATCGCCTGCCGCTTTCCCAAGCTTCCTGGACCAGACGGCTCATCGGCTCGACGGCCACCCGGTACCTCCGGGCAAGCCAGTTCGCCACCGAAGCCTGCTGCTTGGATAACGTCGTCGGATCGGCGGCGGTCACGCGCGCTACGGCATCGGGAATCGGCGGCTCGGGGGTCGCCTCGCTGGCCAGCCGAGCTTCCTGCCTGGCAAGCAGCCATCCCAAAGCACGTTGTTCCGCCCCCTCGCGCAGGTCGGGGTGCGCTGCCGAAAAGAGAACAACGCCACAAACCACCGAGAGCCCGACAAGCGCGAGCGTGTTGTGACTGACCTCGAGCATGCCGATGCCCACGTCGCGCGCGAAGGTCGCGGCCGACTTCGAGCAGGCGCGGTAGATTGCGGTGAGTGAGCTCGGTGGCTTCATGCGTGAACTTGCCTCGGGTTTCCCCTTGGCGAGCAGTGCGGAGCGATTCTAGGTAGCCTTCAAATAACCAGTCAATTATTAAGAACTGTCATTTGATAACAAATCTATGCGATACGACGATCTGCGTGGCTTCATGAGCGAGCTCGAACGGGGCGGGGAACTGCTCCGGATCAGCGAATCCGTATCGCCAAAGCTCGAAATGACGGCGGTTTGCGATGTCTCGCTGCGTCGGGAAGGGCCCGCGTTGCTGTTCGAGCGACCGGCCGGATTCGATGTCAAAGTCCTCGCGAACCTCTTCGGCACACCCAGGCGCGTGGCCCTGGGGATGGGGGCCGACAACCTTGGTGACTTGCGCCAGATTGGTGCGCTTCTGGCCTCACTGCGCGAGCCGGAGCCGCCGCGGGGGCTCGGCGACGTCGGCCGACTCATGGATATGGCCAGGGCCTTGTGGAACATGAAGCCCACGCGTCGCTCGACGGGCCCATGCCGCGAGATGGTGATCGAGGGCGACTCGGTCGACCTGGCCCGTTGGCCGGTTCAGACCTGCTGGCCTGGCGACGTCGGACCGCTGATCACCTGGGGCCTCGTCATCACGCGCGGACCCCAGGGGGTTGCCAATCCGCGCCGGCGGCAGAACCTGGGCATCTACCGGCAGCAAGTGATCGGCCGGCGGGAGACCATCATGCGATGGTTGTCCCATCGTGGCGGCGCTCAGGATTTCCGCGAGTTCGGAAGGCATAGTCCGGGTCGGGCCTTTCCACTGGCAGTGGCGCTGGGGGCGGACCCCGCCACGACGCTGGGCGCGGTGACCCCTGTCCCCGACACCTTGTCCGAGTATCAGTTCGCCGGACTGCTGCGCGGATCCCCGACCGAGTTGGTTGATGCGAGCGTGGGTGAGCCGGACCTGCCGCTACAGGTTCCGGCCCGTGCCGAGATCATCCTCGAGGGGCACATTCCACCGGCCGAGGCGGGGCTGTCGGGTCATAGCGAGCACGGCGTTGCGTACAGGTCGATCGATGGCTTCTTGCACGCACTGGAAGGGCCATTCGGTGACCATACCGGCTACTACAACGAGCGCGAGTGGTTCCCGGTGTTCCGAATCGACCGCATCACGCACCGACGCGACCCGATCTACCACTCCACTTACACCGGCAAGCCGCCCGACGAACCGGCCGTGCTGGGGGTGGCGCTGAACGAGGTGTTCGTACCGATCCTGCAGCGCCAGTTTCCCGAGATCGTCGATTTCTACCTACCGCCCGAAGGGTGCAGCTATCGCCTCGCGGTCATCTCGATGCGCAAGGGATTTCCAGGGCACGCCAAGCGGTTGATGTTCGGCTTGTGGAGCTTCCTGCGCCAGTTCATGTACACGAAGTTCATCCTAGTCACCGACGCCGACATCGACATTCGCGACTGGAAAGAAGTCGTCTGGGCCCTCACGACGCGGTGCGACCCGGTACGCGATACCACGTTGGTGGATCAGACGCCCATCGACTATCTCGACTTCGCATCCCCGGTGCCGGGCCTGGGCGGGAAGGTGGGCCTCGACGCGACGAGCAAGTGGCCAGGAGAGACCAGCCGCCAGTGGGGCAAGCCGATCACCCACGATCCCGACACGCAGCGACGAATGACGGAGCTCTTCGAGCGATGGGTGGGCGTGCGCTCCGTCGCAGCGGGATCTTGAACTGCGAGACTTGCGGGTGTATCGTGTGCGCGCCTGGTTTCAGGCAGCGAAAAGCGATGCGCAGTCTCTGCGCAAGAGGGGCGCCGGACAAGAAACCTCTGGAACCCCGCCCGGTGACCTAGGTCACCCGCCCCTCCCGCCTCTGTGCGCGGAGGGGTTTCGTTTCTTGGCGCCGCGCTCCCAGCGTCACGCGCCGAACAGCAGGCCGGCGAGTTCGTGCAGCACGTTGCGCACGCGGCGGAACCCTTCGATCGACGGCAACCAGCGCAGCGCCAGATGCTCGGTCGGGGGTGCCAGGCCCATCGGCGCCGCCAAGACCCGCATCGGGGTCTCGGCGCGCTGTGCCTCGAGCTGGAAGTCGCGAACGGCACGCGGGATGTGGTACGCGTGGGTCACGATCACCAGGTCGGTGACGCCGGTCCCTTTGAGCATGGCAATGCTGCGTGCGGCGTTTTCGCGCGTGTCGCGCGATTCGCCCTCGCTCCAGGTCAGAGGTTTGCCGAAATCGCGCTCGGCGATCCGGGCAGCGGCCTCCGCCTCGCTCGTGCCGACGGTTTCACCGTGACCGACGCCGCCGGAGAACATCAGCGGGGCACCGGTCTGCTTCGCGAGCCAGACCCCGTAATGCAGACGCTGAAGCGAGACCTCCTTCAGATTCGAGAGGCCGTACTCAGGTGCCAACGCTTCGCGGCCACCACCCAGCACGACGATGGCGACCTTGCTCGGCGTGTCTGCGGCCAGCTTCTTGATCTCGGCGATCCGCTCCGCGCTGAGCGCCGAGGGAGGGCGTAACGCGACCTGCTGCAGCCAGTAGCCGACGCCGGTCGTGCAACAGAGCCACAGCCCCGCGGCGCCGAGCAGAATCACCAGCCAGGACAGGACGCGCCGCCAATACATCATGCGAGCGCCGACCAGCATCAGCAGCAGCCATGGCACCGGCGGCAACAGCAGTGCCGCCAGGACGGGCTTCCACGACTGGACACCGAGCAGCGTGAGGAGGTCGTTCATACGAGCGCGGATTCTGCGCCGTGCTGCAGATGGCCCTCGTGGAATATGACCGTGGCGAAACCCGCTGTTACCGCTGGATGTCCGGCTGAGGGCGCGCCGCGCCCGCCCATCGGGTGTCGGCACAATGGCGGTGTCAGCAATCGCGCCGCAAACCGACTACGGCAGACACGACCTGGAGGCACGACGTGGCGATCGAGACCATCACGCTGGGCGGAGGCTGCTTCTGGTGCCTGGAGGCCGTCTACGAGGAAGTGGACGGCGTGGAGTCGGTGGAATCCGGCTACAGCAATGGCCATGCGCGGGAGCCGAGCTACCAGCAGGTCTGCGAGGGGGACACCGGGCATGCGGAGGTGGTCAGGCTCCAATTCGACGACGCGAAGATCTCACTGCGCGAGGTGCTGGAGATCTTCTTCTCGATCCACGATCCCACCACGCTGAACCGGCAGGGCAATGACGTCGGGTCGCAATACCGATCGGGCATCTACTACCACGACGAGGTGCAACGCGGCGTCGCGCAGGCGGTCATCGACACAGCCAACGCCGAGCTCAAGGGCCGCGTAGTGACCGAGCTGAAGCCGGTCGACAACTACTGGCGCGCCGAGGACTATCATCAGCACTACTTCGCGCGCAATCCCAACCAGGGCTATTGCGCGTTCGTGGTCGGCCCCAAGGTTGCGAAATTCCGCAAGACGTTCGCGGCGCGATTGCGCCAGGGTTGAGAGCGCCCGCGGGATCAGGGCGCCAGCCGCTGCCGCAGCCACCGGTCCGCCTCGCGCAGATAGCGCACGCGGTCGTGCAAGCGACTGCGACGACCCTGCCAGAACTCCCAACGATCGGGCGTGAGTCGATAGCCGCCCCAGTGCGGCGGGCGAGGGGGATTCAGGCCGTGCCTGGCAGCGGCCTTGGCGGCGTTGGCCACCAGCACGGCGCGCGAGGCGATCGGCTGGCTTTGCGGCGACGCCCACGCTCCGAGGCGCGAGTCGAGAGGTCGCGTCGCGTAGTACGCGTCGGATTCCTCGCCTGAGACCTTGTCGACCAGACCTTCGATTCGCACGACGCGCTCGAGCTCGACCCAGTGGAACTGCAGCGAGGCGTGTGGCTGATGAGACAGTTCACGCCCTTTGCGGCTTTCGTAGTTGCTGTACCAGACGAGGCCACGCGCATCCAGCCCCTTGAGCAGCACGATGCGGGTCGACGGCCGCCCGTCGGCACCAACGGTGGCCAGCGTCATCGCATTGGGCTCGGGCAGCTGCGCTCGAATCGCCTGCTCCAGCCAGAGTTCGAACTGGTGTGAAGGGTCCTCCGCGCACGACGCCTCGTCGAGCTCGTCGCGCTCGTAGCTCTTGCGCAATGTCGCCAGCGCGTGCTTGTCCATGCAGCGAGTATGCACGTTGGCAACTTCTCGGGACTGGACCCTACGTGGAACGCCCTAAGTGAAGCTCCCACTGTTTCGAGCCGCATGGTCACACGATGCTCTGGGCGTCTGCAGCTGTGCGAGCCTCGGGTGGGGAGGGCGCGCGCAGAGCAGGGCGAAGTCATGAAGAAGCCCCCGACCGTCATCGTGCTGGCCGCCGGCCGAGGCAGCCGCTTCAAGGCGCCTCAGCACAAGCTGTTGCAGCCGTTCGGGACATCGACCGTCTTGGGCTCAGCGCTGGAGCATGCGATCGAATCGGGCCTGCCGGTGCGCGTGGTGACGACGGTCGCCGTTAGTGCGGAAGCACGACGTCACGTGGCGCAACGCGACATCGTCGAGCTGCCGGTGGCCAGCGGCGACAGCGGCGAGACGCTGGGGATGGGCTACTCGATCGCCAGCGGCGTCGCTGCCAGTGCCGACTCCGGAGGATGGCTGGTCTTGCCTGCCGACATGCCGTCGGTGAAGCCCGCCACGCTGCTGGCCGTGGCCCAGGAGTTGCCCAATCACGTGGTCGTGTACGCGCAGCACATCGGGCGCCGCGGGCATCCCGTGGGTTTCGCCGCCGAGCTGTACTCCGAGCTGATCCAGCTGTCGGGCGACGAGGGCGCGCGACGGCTGGTCGCGCGCTATCCCTCATTCGGCGTCGAGGTCAACGATCCGGGTGTGCTGATCGACGTCGATACGCTCGACGATCTGGCCGCCCTGCATGCGCATGCCGCGCCCGGTGCAGCTCCCGGCGAACCACGGGCACGGCACTGACGCATTCGTACCGCTAGGTGTTGAGTTCCAAGAGGTTGTTCATGGCCGGGATGCGGCTCATGGGCGGCTGGCGGTTCAGCGCAGAGTGTGGCCGATGCCAGTTGTAGCGGTGCAGGAAGGGCTGCAAGGCGGCCTCGCGCTGAGCTGAGCTGACGTAGGGCTTGGCGTAGGCCCACTCACGCAGGCTGGTCTGCACGAAGCGCTCGGCCTTGCCGTTGGTCTTTGGTGTGTACGGGCGCGTTCGCACGTGCCGGACGCCCAACTCGACGCAGGCGTTGCGGAACGCCTTGGACACATAGCCGCAGCCGTTGTCGGTCATGACGCGGTCGATGCGCACTCCCAGGCTGGCGTAGTGGGCCACCGCCTCGTGCAGGAACTGAGCGCAGTTGTGGCCCCGCTCGTCGGTCTTGATGAGGGCGAACGAGACACGGGAGTGATCGTCGATGGCCAGGTGCACCATGTCCCAGCCGATGCCGCGGTTGCGGTTGCGTGTGCGATCGCCGGTCATGCGATGGCCCACGCCGTTGATGCGGCCGAGCTTCTTGGTGTCCAGGTGCAGCAACTCGCCCGGTGCGGCGCGCTCGTAGCGCACGAGCGGCTCGGGTGGCTGCAACGAGTTCAGCCGCGATAGCCCCAGCCGCTTCATGCACCGACTGACGGTGCCCAAGCCGCGCCGGGCCTGCAGGGCGATGCGCCACAGCGGCCAGCGCTGACGGCGCAACTGCTCGAGTTGGCCCTGCTCTTGGTACGTCAATGCTCGCGGGCAGCGCTGCGGGCGTGAGCTGCGGTCAGCCAGGCCAGCGGAGCCCTCGGTCTTGAAGCGGGCGAGCCACTTGAAGCCAGTCCGCTTGCTGACCCCGGCCGCCTGACTCGCTGCGGCCACGCTCCAGCCTTCGTCGAGCACCCTGCTGACCAGCAGGGCTCGACCAATAGCCGTCAATCTCGCATGCTTGTGGCTGTTCATCCGTTCTCCTGATTCGGTCGCTGAAGGCTTCGACAACCCCAGCTTCCCAAATCAGGGACGGATGAACAACCTATCGGAACATCACAGCTAGTCGCTGTTGGCGGAGAGCTCCTGCAGGCCAAACAACGAGTTCATCGCGTCGCGTACCTCGTCGCTGACCATGGCCTGGGCGTTGTGGTGGGTGCCGTTCTCGGCCAAGATGAACCGCTTGGGTTCGCGGGCGCGCTCGTACAAGGCGCGTCCGAGCGCGGGCTGGATCGTGCTGTCGTTCGCCCCATGCACCACCAGCACCGGTGAGCCGACCGACGCGATGCGCTCGCCGGCGTCGAAGCGCTGCGTGATCAGCGGCTGCAGCGGCAACCAGCCAAAGCGCATCGTCGAGTACACGTCGGGTACCGACGTGAAGCCACCCTCCACGACCACGCCCACTTCGTCGTCGACCTCGGCAGCGAGATGAACGGCGATCGCGGCCCCCAACGAATGCCCGTAGATCAGGCGCTGCCTCCCGGGATAGTGGGTGCGCAGCCAATCCCACGCGGCGCGTGCGTCCTCGTACGCCGAGGCCTCGGAGGGCAGTGCGTCGGTGCTGCGCCCGAAACCGCGATAGTCGATGCCGAGCACCGAGACGCCCAGCGCATGCAGGCGGCGCATCCGAAACGAACTGCTGGTCACGCCCCAGCGCGCACCATGCAGGTACAGCATCACCGGCGCGTCCTGGTCGTCCTCCAGCCAGAGCGCGTGCAGCCTCACCGGCGCATCCGCGCCAGGCGGCCTGAATTCGATCCAGCGCTCGTCCATGCCCTCGGCGGCCGCTGCGGCCCCGTGCCATTCGGCCTTGCTCGGCTGGAAAATCCACTTGCGCTGCTGTTCGTCGAGTGTGGCGCAACCGGCAAGCGCCAGCACCACCGCGGCGGTCGTCACCGCGAACCATCGAAGTCGCTTCAACCGCATGCAGCCCCCGATTCACCGACCGCGCCAGAACAGCGCGTCCAGTTCCTTCAACGTCACCTGGCGCCAGGTCGGACGTCCGTGGTTGCACTGATCCGACCGCTCGGTGGCCTCCATCTGCCTCAACAGGGCGTTCATTTCGTCGATCGTCAACCGCCGGTTGGCCCGTACCGCGGCATGGCAGGCCATCGTCGCCAGCAGGTCGTCGCGGGCCCGTTGCACGACGCGGCTCGACTCGGTCTCGCCCAGTTCCGCCAGCACGGCGCGCGTCAACTCGACCAGGTCGGCCTCGGGCAGCGCGGCGGGGCGGCTGCGGATTGCCAGCGAGGTGGCTGCCAGTGGCGTCACGTCCAGGCCGAGGGCAGCCAGCGCGCCGGCATGCGCCTGCGCGGTTGCTGCCTCTGCAGCCGATGCGGTGAAGGTCACGGGTACCAACAGCGGCTGCGCCTGCAGCGCGGCGTCACCGCGCGTTTTGAGCCGCTCGTAGACGATGCGCTCATGCGCGGCGTGCATGTCGACGACCACCAGACCGTGCTCGTTCTCGGCCAGCACGTAGGCGCCACCGAGCTGCGCCAGCGCGCGGCCAAGCGGCCACGACCCGCCGCTGCTCCCTGACAGCGATGGCGGCGCGACCACCGGGGTCGGCCATGATGGCAACGGCTCGAACGCCTGCAGCAGGGTCGCGGTGGGCAGCGTCAATGCCCTCTGCATCGGTGTCGGGGCCTGTGCTGGCGTCGCGGTGCCCTCGGGACGCGGCGTGGCCGAACCCAGGTGGTCCCCGCTGCGTGGCTGTGCCAGTGCGGCTTCCACGGCGCGCAGCACTGCCTGATGCAGTGCGCGGCCATCACGGAAGCGGACTTCGACCTTGGTCGGATGCACGTTGACGTCGACCAGCGATGGTGCAATGCGCAGGAACAGGGCGTACGCGGGCTGGCGCTGGCCGTGCAAGACGTCGTCGTAGGCGGCGCGCACCGCGTGCGCGACCAACCGGTCGCGCACGTGGCGCCCGTTGACGAACAGGTACTGCAGGTCGGCACGGGGGCGCGCCGCATCGGGCAGGCCGACACGGCCGTGCATCGCAAGCGGCCCGGCTTCGCCCGCCAGCACGCGGCTGTGGCGAATGAATTCGTCGCCCAGCACGTCACGCAGACGCTGCTCCGGCGGCGCGGTGCGCCACTGCTGCAGCAACCGGCCGTCGTGCCATACGGCGAAGTCCACGTCGGGCCGCGCCAGCGCGTGCCGGCGCAAGGCCTCGATGCAATGCGCAAGCTCGGTGGCATCGCTCTTCAGGAACTTGCGCCGCGCCGGCGTGTTGAAGAACAGCTCGCTGACCTCGATCGTGGTGCCGCGTGCGCGGGCCGCGGGCGTCAGCTCGCCCGAGCCGGCGTGCAGGCGGTGTGCCTGCGCAGCGCCGTCGGTCCGGCTGGTCAGCACCAGTTCCGACACCGACGCGATGGCGGCCAGCGCCTCGCCGCGAAAGCCCATCGTGGCCACCTGCTCGAGGTCTTCGAGCGACGCGATCTTGCTGGTGGCATGCCGTTTCAGGGCGAGCGGCAGCTCATCGACGCCGATACCGACGCCGTCGTCCTCGACGAGGATCGAGCGCACGCCGCCTCCACGCAAGCGCACCACGACTTGCGTGGCCGCCGCATCGAGGGCGTTGTCGACCAGTTCGCGCACAACCGAGGCCGGGCGCTCGACCACTTCGCCGGCGGCAATCTGGCTGATCAGCTCGCCCGGCAGCTCACGGATCGGGCGCCGCGCGACGCCGTTCAACGTGGTGGCCTGCATGATGAGGTGATTGTAGAAGGCTGCCTTCAGCTGTGCCCGGATAATGGCCGCCCGTGGAGATCGCGACCTTCCTGATCGACTTCGTGCTGCACGTCGACGTGCATCTGCGCGAATTCGTCGAGCAGTACGGGGCCTGGGTCTACGCCCTGCTGTTCCTGATCGTGTTCGTCGAGACCGGCCTGGTGGTGATGCCTTTCCTGCCGGGCGACTCGCTGCTGTTCATCGTCGGGGCGCTGTGCGGTACCGGTCTGATGAACTATTCGGTGGCAGTCCCGCTGCTGGTCGCTGCGGCGGTGCTGGGCAACCAGACCAACTACACCATCGGCTCGATGGTCGGCCCGCGCGTGTTTCACTGGGAGCAATCGCGGCTGTTCAACAAGCGGGCCTTCGAACGCGCACACGCGTTCTACGAGGAGTATGGCGGCATCACGCTGGTGGCCGCCCGGTTCCTGCCTTTTCTGCGCACGTTCGCGCCGTTCGTTGCCGGCGTCGCGCAGATGACGCGGCCGAAGTTCACCCTGTACGACGTGACCGGCGGTACGCTGTGGGTGGTGTCGATCGTCACCGCCGGCTATCTGTTCGGCAACCTCGAATGGGTGCAGACGCACATGAGCACGATCATCTGGGCGATGATCGTCCTGCCGGGCCTGCTCGCGCTGTTCGGCGCCTGGCGCGCCCGGCGTGCCAAGGGCCCTGGAAGTCAGCCCGGCGCAGGCGCGCCGCTCGAACCCTAGACGGTCACAGCACGCGCTGTCGCACTTGCGGCGGATGCTTCGTGAAGTAGCGGCGCATCGCGGTCACCAGCGCATCGACCAGCCTGTCCTGGTACCTGGCGGTGCGCAGCTGCGCCTCCTCCTGCGGATTGGAGATGAAGGCCGTCTCCACCAGCACCGACGGGATGTCGGGCGCCTTCAGCACCGCGAAGCCGGCCTGCTCGACCTTGCCTTTGTGCAAGTGGCCGACGCGGCCGATGTGCTGCAGGATCTCGCCGCCGACCCGCAGGCTGTCCTTGATCTGCGCCGCGGTGCTCATCTCGACCATCGTGCGCAGCACCTGCGCGTCCTTCACCGCGCGCTGGTTGACGCCGCCGACCAGGTCAGCCTCGTTCTCCTTGTTCGCCATCCAGCGCGCCGCCGCACTGGTGGCCCCGCCCGACGACAGCGCGAACACCGAGGCGCCCCGCGCGCCCGGTGTCATGAAGGCGTCGGCATGGATGGACACGAACAAGTCGGCTTGCACGCGACGCGCCTTGCGCACGCGGTCGTACAGCGGGACGAAGAAGTCGGCATCGCGCGTCAGCATCGCACGCATGCCGGGCAGCGAGTTCAGGCGCTCGCGCAGTCGCAACGCGACCGATAGGACCACGTCCTTCTCGCGCAGTCCGCTCGGCCCGATCGCCCCAGGGTCCTCCCCGCCATGGCCGGGGTCGATCGCCACGATGATCAGGCGCTCGACCTCGCGACGTGCGCGCGAGCTGGGTTGCGGCGGCGCTGCCGGCGGGCTCGGTGTTGGTGCCTTTGCGATTGCGGGCGCGGGAACGGCGGGCGCCGATGCGGGCCGCTCGATGCGGCCGATCAGCTCGCCGAGCGAATCGCGCACGGCCTGTTCGGCACGCCTGTCCGCGAGATCCTTCTCGCGCACGATCTCGAGCAGCGGATCGCGCTCCTGCAGCGGGTAGAGGTCGAACACCAGCCGGTGGCCGTAGGCGGCCACCGGGTCGAGCGTGAATTGCTGTGGCCGCACCGACTGCTTCAGATCGACCACCAGCCGCACGAGTCGCGGCTGGTTCTGGCCGACGCGCACGCCGGCAATGTAGGGGTCGTCGGGTCGTATCTTGCCGACCAGCTCGCGCAGCGTCGGGCTGAGCTCGAGCTGGTCGATATCGACCACCAGCCGCGCCGGGTTGTCGGTCATGAAGTGCTTGGCGGCCAGCGCCTGGTCGGACTCGATCGTCACGCGCGTGTAGTCGGCAGCGGGCCACACGCGCACCGCCACGATGCTGGCGCCCCACGCCAGCTGTCGCGCCGACAGCAGCAGCGCCAGCGCGCCGCCTTGTTGCAGCCAGTGGCGTCGGGTGGGGACCTCGCGCGTCATGCGAGCAGCTCAACGCCGCGAGGCGTCTGCGCGTGGACAGCGACTTCGCGCACACCATCGTCGCGCGGCGTGATGCACAGCCGCAGATCGGCGTTCGGCAGCAGCGAGCCGGCCTTCTCGGGCCACTCGACGAGCTTCAGGCCGGGTTGCTCGAAGACCTCGCGCAGGCCGGCGTCGACCCATTCGCGCGGGTCCGAGAAGCGGTAGAAGTCGAGGTGCGACGCGTGCAGGCCCGGCAGCTCGTACGGCTCGAGCAGCGCGTAGGTGGGGCTCTTGATGCGACCGCCAGCGCCGAGCGCTCGCAACAGATGCCGTGCGAAGGTGGTCTTGCCCGCGCCGAGAGGACCTTCCAGCGCGATGAAGGCGTCGGCAATGGCGGGCTTGCTGGCCAGCGATGTGGCGAAGGCGGCGCAATCGGACTCGGAGGTCCAGGCGATCGAGCGGCTTTCTAGAATCGGCTGATGCGTCACGAGGTCGGTTCGGGCTTGCGTGCGGTCGACGGGGCTGAAACCCTCGAACGGTTGCGCGCCTGGGCGCTCGAGCTCGGATTTTCACAGATCGGCTTGGCCGACGTCGATCTTTGCGATGCGGAACCCGGCCTGCGCGAATGGTTGGCTGCAGGCTTCCATGGCGGCATGCGCTACATGGCGGCGCACGGCCTGCGCCGCGCGCGGCCGGCCGAGCTGGTGCCGGGCACCGTGCGCGTGATCACGGCACGCATGGACTACCTGCCGCGCGACAGCACGACGGCTTGGGGCGCGCGCGAGTGGCAGCGCCTCGCGCGGCCGCGGCAGGCCGTGGTTTCGGTGTACGCGCGCGGACGCGACTACCACAAGGTGCTGCGCCAGCGCCTGCAACAGCTGGCCGATCGGCTGGCCGCTGCCGTGGGCCCGTTCGGGCATCGCGTGTTCACCGATTCGGCGCCGGTGCTCGAGGTGGAGCTGGCGCGGCGCAGCGGCATCGGTTGGCGCGGCAAGCACACGCTGGCACTGTCGCGCCAAGCGGGCTCGATGTTCTTCCTCGGCGAGATCTACGTCGACCTGGCGCTGCCGTTGACCGCACCGATCAGCGCGCACTGCGGCAGCTGCAGCGCCTGCATCGACGTCTGTCCGACCCGCGCGATCGTCGCACCGTACCGGCTGGACGCGCGGCGCTGCATCTCGTACCTGACGATCGAGCACGACGGGCCGATTCCGCAGGAGCTGCGGCCGCTGGTCGGCAACCGCATCTTCGGCTGCGACGATTGCCAGCTCGCGTGTCCGTGGAACAAGTATGCGCAACGGACAACGCTGCCGGACTTCGACGCCCGGGCGCCCTGGGACGACGTCGACCTGCTCGCGCTGTGGGCCTGGGACGAGGTGGCTTTCCTGCGCCGCACCGAGGGCAGCGCGATGCGCCGCATCGGCTACTCGCGGTGGCGGCGCAACCTGGCCGTCGCGCTCGGCAATGCGCTGCGGCACGCGCCCGACGCCGGCATCGAGCGGGCGCTGTGCGACGCGCTGCCCGCGGCCGACGCCATCGTGCGCGAGCACATCGCGTGGGCCCTGGCCCAGGCCACACGCGTCAGCGCAGCGCCGACAGAGCCGCCAGCGCCAGCGGCAGACCCGGCGCCGCGACCAACGTCGACACCGTGACCAGCCCGGCCACGTAGGCGCCGTGGCCGCCCATGCGCGCAGCTAGCACGTAAGAGGCCGCCGACGTGGGCAGCGCGGCAAAGGCCACCACCACCGCCTGTTGTGCGGCCGGCAACCGCAGCCACACCACCAGCACGATCGCCCAGGCCGGAAGCACGAGGTGCCGGATTGCCAGCAGCGCGGTGGCCAGGCCGGGCCCTTCGCGCAGCGCGCCAAAGCGCAGCCCGGCCCCCACGGCCATCAGGCCCAGCGGCAGCGCGGCGTTGCCGATGCGCTGCAGCGTGGTTGCAGCGAAGTCGGGCAGGCGCAGCGACGCCGCGCTGCTGACCAGCCCGGCCACGGTGGCGATGATCAGCGGGTTGCGCGCCAGCTCGCGCCAATACGCCTGGCCACCGTGGCGCGCCAACGGCCACACGGCGGCCACGTTGCACAGCGGCACGCACACCGCGATCAGCAACGCGGTCCATGCCAGGCCCTGCACGCCGGCCAGTCGCTCGGTCAGTGCCAGCGCGACGTATGAGTTGAAGCGGTAGGCGATCTGCTGGCCCGAGGCGTGCAGGCTCGGGTCGCGCTGCGGCCATGCGCGCAGCGCCATCGCCAGCACGATGCCCGCGCCCACCACCGCGAGGCCGACGCCGCCCAGGTGAAGCAGCGCGTCCGGTGCCGTCGGGTTGCGAACGATCGAGCCGAACAGCAGCACCGGAAACAACACCACGTACACCAGCCGTTCGACGCCCTCCCACAGCGGGCGGTTCAGCGGCGTGTAGCGGCACAGCACCCAGCCCAGCGCGATCAGGCTGAAGTCCGGCAGCAGCAGAAGGGCGTCGATCAAGCCGCGCAGTGTGCCAAACCGCGTCTGCGAAGGCCGCGAGGGTTGACGCGGCACAATGCGCACGAGCGTATTCGCGCGCAAACTATCCAGGAGACTCCAGGCATGTTCCGAGGATTGCGGAT